>JACRMK010000020.1 GCA_016235055.1 Chloroflexota bacterium
AGCATGCCCAGTTGGATGTCGTCCAGTTGCATCGCACCGTCCTTGAACTGCTGCACGAACTCAAACCATCACCGCTGCGGTAAGGTTTTGTGGCTAGGCCACGAATCAGCTGAAAGTAAGATTTTTATATTAGGCTACACGGCCCCGGCGCGCGGCAACTTTTGACGAAGCCGCGCCGTCATTGTATTATCGGATGGATTCCAGTCAGGAGCTTGCCGCCATTAACGACTCCGTGCGCCCCGCACTGACCGTGGTCATCCCGGCCTACAACGAGGAAAAACGCCTGCCCGACACGCTCGCGCGCGTCGCGGCGTATTTCCGCGCGCATGCCGCGTCGATCGAGATCCTCGTCGTGGACGACGGCTCCAGCGACGGCACGGCCGATTTCGTGGCGTCGTTCGCGCAGGCCAACCCGGAGGTGCGCCTGATCCGCAACCCGCACCGCGGCAAGGGCTACACCGTCCGCACCGGCGTGCTCGGGGCAACCGGCGCGCGCGTGCTCGTCTGCGACGCCGACCTGGCGACGCCGATCGAGGAGGAACAGAAGCTGTCGCACTGGCTGGACGACGGCTACGCGGTCGCCATCGCGTCGCGCGAGGGACTCGGCGCGCGGCGCATCGGCGAGCCGGCCTACCGGCACATCATGGGCCGCGTGTTCAACCTGATCACGCGCCTGATCGCCATCGGCGGCTTCGAGGACACGCAGTGCGGCTTCAAGATGTTCGAGGCCGGCGCGGCGCGCGACATCTTCGGGCGCGTGCAACTGTACGGCGACAACGCGGCCGTGGTGCGCGGCGCCGCGGTGACCGCCTATGACGTGGAGGTGATCTTCCTCGCCGTCAAACTCGGCTACAAGGTGAAAGAGGTGCCGACTGAGTGGCGGTACGGCACGGCGACCAAAGTGAACCCGCTCACCGATTCCATGCGCAACTTCGGCGACGTGCTGCGCGTGCGCATCAACGACTGGCGGGGCAAGTACAACACAAAGTAAGCCTCAGCCCTGCCGTTCGGTCGAAGCCACTCGCAGCGAGTGGCTTTTTTCGTCGTTCAACACGCGGCGCAGATTCGAAGGGCTGCGTCAGCCCGCGGCCCGTGACGGGCAGCCTGCCACAAGGGTATAGCGCAAAACTGTCAGAACTGCCGAATATCGATGTCAACGTAGTGGCGGCTCGCGAGCCGCCCGCGGGCGCATCACGATGCGCCCCTACACGGGTGCACCAGACAGGCGCGCTCTGACAGTTTGCCGGTATGCCCAGCCCATCGCGCGGATTGTGATAGAATGAAATGATAGGAGAAGACCTCATGAACCAGCACATTCTCGTCTCGGTCGCGTGGCCCTACGCGAACAATCACATGCACTTGGGCCACGTGGCGGGCGCGTACCTGCCCCCCGACATCTTCGCGCGCTACCATCGCCTGCGCGGCAACCGCGTGCTGATGGTCTCCGGCAGCGACTCGCACGGCACGCCTGTGACGTTCGAAGCGGACAAGGAAGGCGTCACGCCGCGCGAGCTGTTCCTACGCTATCACGAGTCGTTCCTGGACGGCCTGCGCAAGCTCGGCGTCTCGTTCGACCTGTTCACGCACACCGACACGGAGAACCATCATAAGGTGTCGCGAGACATCTTCCTGCGCTTGCGCGAGCACGAGCTCATCTTTGAAGAGCCGACGCGGCAGTTGTTCTGCGAGCACGACCAGAAGTTCCTGCCCGACCGCTACGTGTATGGCAAGTGTCCGGTCTGCGGTTTCCCGAACGCGCGCGGCGACCAGTGCCAGAACTGCGACAGCGTGCTCGATGCGCTCGAGCTGGGCGACCCGCAGTGCAAGCTGGCCAAGCCGGGCGACCCGCCGCACAAGGTCATCGTGCGCGACAGCGCGCACTTCTACCTCGACCTGCCGGCCGAGGCCGCACCGCTGCTGGGCTGGTTCGAGCGGCAGAGCGCCTCGTGGCGGCCGAACGTGGCGCGCTTCGCGCACAACTACGTCGCCAACGGCCTGCAGGCGCGCGCGATCACCCGCGACCTCGAATGGGGCATCAAGGTGCCGGTGCCCGGCTGGGACGACAAACGGCTCTACGTCTGGTTCGAGGCGGTGATCGGCTACCTGTCGGCCAGCATCGAGTGGTCCCACAACCAGGGCACGCCCGACGCCTGGAAGGAGTGGTGGTACAACCCCGAGGCGCGCGCGTACTACTTCATCGGCAAGGACAACATCCCGTTCCACGCGATCATCTGGCCGGCGATGCTGATGGGCGCCCGTTCGCTCTACGACGACAGCGGGCGTACACTCAACCTGCCGCACGACATCCCGTCCAACGAGTTCCTGAATCTCGAAGGGCGCAAGTTCAGCAAGGGTGACCGCTGGGCGGTCTGGCTGCCCGACGCGCTGGCGCGCTACGATCCCGACCCGCTGCGCTACTACCTGACGGCGGTGGCGCCGGAGACGCGCGACAGCGACTTCGCCTGGTCGGACTTCCTGCGCCGCAACAACGACGAACTGGTCGGCACTTGGGGCAACCTGGCCAATCGCGTGCTGACGTTCGCGTACCGCAACTTCGACAAGCAGGTGCCGCAGCCGGGCGAACTGGACGAAACCGACCGCGCGCTCATCGCCAACGTCGAAGAAGGCTTCGGCCCCGTGGCTGAATTGCTCGAGCAGGTGCAGTTGCGCTCGGCGCAGGCCGCCGTGATGGCACTGGCGCGCGACGCCAATGCATACCTGAACGCGCGCGAGCCGTGGAAAGAGATCAAGGTCGACCGCGCGCGTGCCGCGACGACAATCTACGTCGCGCTGCGCGTGATCGACTCGCTGAATCGGATGTTCAGCCCGTTCCTGCCGTTCTCGGCACAGTCGCTGCACGTCCAGCTCGGTTATGCGGACGACTGGTTCGGCGCGCTGGAGATCGTGGAGTTCGCGGAGTCGCACTCCACCCACCGCGCGCTCGTGAACCGCGCCAGCGGCGCAGGCGATCGCTGGCAGCCGAGCGAACTGCAGCCGGGGCAGGCGCTGCGCGAGCCGCAGGCGCTGTTCAAGAAGCTCGACGTGAAGATCGTGGACGAGGAGAAGGCGCGCCTCGGCGCGTCGTAATGCACGGCGGCAGGCCGCGCGCCTGCCCTTTTGGCCTGCGGAGGCCCCGATGAGCAAACGCACTGTACTCGCATGGCTGGCGCTGGCCGCGCTGTTTGTGATGGCCTGCGACATCTCCTTTGGCAACGTCCCGCAGGCCAAGACCGGCCCGACCGTGACCTACCCGATCAGCGCAGCCGCGCCGGCCGGCAGCCCGGTCGACCTGGTGATTACGATGGGCGGCGGCTCGCTCGACGTGACCGGCGGCGCTACCGCGCTGGTCGAGGGCTCCGTGCAGACCAACGTCGCCGAGTGGAAACCGACGGTGACGACGACGAGCGGCATGGTTATTGTGGCGCAAGGCATATCCAAAAGCCCCATCACCGACAGCACCGACACGGTCAACAAGTGGACGCTCAAGCTGGGCAAGACGCCGATGCGGCTGAAGATCGGCGCGGGCGCCACGACCGGCAAGCTGGAACTGGGCGGCGTGCCGCTGCAGTCGCTGCGCGTGGAGCAGGGCGCATCGGCGACCGAGATCCGCTGGTCGAGCGCCAACCCCGAGGTGCTGAAGGACCTGACCGTCAACGCGGGCGCGGCGAGCATCACGCTGGCCGGGCTTGCCAGCGCCAACCTGGAGTCGCTGACGTTCAGCGGCGGCGCGAGCAACTACACGCTCGATTTCAGCGGCAAGCTGCAGCGCAGCGCGACGGCGACGGTCAAAGCGGGCGTCAGCAACATCACGCTCATCGTGCCGGAGGGCATCCCCGCCAAGGCGACTCTGTCGGGCGGCCTGCGCGCGGCGAACGCCGAGGGCGCGTGGCAGAAGAGCGGCGACACCTACACGCTGGCCGGCAGCGGCCCGACGCTGACGATCAACGTCGAGATGGGCCTCGGCGCGCTGTTCCTGAAGAACAAGTGAAACAAATCCCAAACCCCAAATTCCAAATCCCAACTCCCTGTTGCCCGGATCCCGACCGTTTGGGATTTGGGGCTTGGGATTTGGGAGTTCGCTCGTGAGAGCGTTGTTGCAGCGCGTCACGCGCGCCGCGGTGACAGTGGCGGAACGCGTCACCGGCCAGATCGCGGGCGGCTTCGTCGTTCTGCTCGGTGTGACGCATAGCGACAGCATGGCCGAGGCGAAACTGCTGGCCGAGAAGACGGCCTATCTGCGCGTCTTTGCCGACGAGGCGGGCAAGATGAACCGTTCGCTGCTCGACACCGGCGGCGGTGCGCTGGTCATCTCGCAGTTCACGCTCTTCGCCGACGCCAAACGGGGCCGGCGTCCGGACTTCATGGCGGCCGCCCGCCCGGAGCAGGCCGCCCCGCTGGTGGACGCCTACATCGCGGCGCTGTGCGCGGCCGGCGTGCGCGATGTGCAGACCGGCGTGTTCGGCGCACACATGACCGTCGAGCTCGTCAACGACGGCCCGGTGACGATCATGCTGGATACGGCGGAGTGGTGATGGCGAAAGGGAGCAATAAATATGACACAAATCGAGCTCAAGCTGGCTTTGTCCGACGCGCTGGCGCGCGAAGCCGAAAAGGCCGGCCTGCTAACGGCCGCCGAAATTGAACGGCTGCTGCGGGAAGAGGTGCAGCGCCGCAAGGTAGCCCATCTTTTCACGGCGGCAGACCGGCTCGCCGACCTACCCGGCGTTGCCATGAGCGACGACGAGATTGAAGCAGAGATTGATGCGGCGCGCGCGGCGAGGAAGCGTGACGATTCGGGTCGTCGCTGACACCAATACGGTGATCTCAGCGCTTTTGTGGCACGGTGCGCCCCGGCACGTGCTGGATGCGGCGCGAAGCGGACGCATTGCTCTTTTCACAAGCTTTGCTCTGCTGGAAGAGCTTCAAGATGTTCTGGCCAGGCCCAAGTTTAGCGTGCGGCTACATAGTGCCGACGTGGCGGCTCGCGACCTGGTGCTTGGCTATGCGGCCCTGGCGACCATTGTAAGCCCGGAAACAATAACATCGCCGGTTTCGCGAGACCGCGACGATAACATCGTACTCGAATGTGCTGTCGCAGCTGGCGTAGAGTACATCGTGTCTGGCGACAATGATCTGCGAGCTATGAAAGCATACCGGGGCATCTTGATCGTCTCCGCTAACGATTTTGCAGCGCAACTCGAAAGCTGATCATTGGGCGATGGCGGTGCAATCCGGCGTGCGCGTCGCGTACGCAAGCCTAACCCTGGAGTCCCGCTTTCGCGGGAATGACGAACAAAACAAATCCCCCTGTGTTACAATAGCCTCATGCCCCACCGCATCCTCATCGTCGAAGACGAGCCAACGCTGGTCGAAACGATCGGCTACAACCTGCGCCGGGAAGGCTATGACGTCCTGAGCGCCGGCGACGGCGAAGCGGGACTGCTGGCCGCCCAGACGCAGTCGCCCGACCTGGTCATCCTCGACATCATGCTCCCAAAGATGAACGGCCTCGACGTCTGCCGCACCCTGCGCCGCACTTCCGCCGTGCCGGTGCTGATGCTGACGGCGCGCAGCACCGAGGCCGACAAGGTCGCCGGGCTGGACCTCGGCGCCGACGACTACCTGACCAAGCCGTTCGGCATGCGCGAACTGATGGCGCGCGTCAAGGCGATGCTGCGCCGCCAACCCGCCTCCGCCACCGGCCGCCCGCATGCGTACGGCGTTTTTGCGCTCGATGATCTGCGCCACGAGATCCGCAAGGGCGGCCAGCCGCTGCCGCTGCCGCCGCTCGAATACTCCCTGCTCGCCTACCTCCTGCGCAACCACGGCATCACCTTCTCGCGCGACACCCTGCTCGAAAAAGTGTGGGGCTACGACTACGCGGGCGATACACGCACCGTGGACGTACACGTGCGCAGCCTGCGCGAGAAGATCGAGGCCGAACCAAGCGCGCCACGCCACCTGATCACCGTGCGCGGCGTGGGTTACCGGCTGGATCTCGAGTAGCCGTGCCAGTGGCTCCGCGACCACCGGCCCAGCGACGCCTGCTTATGCTGCCCCGCTCGCTGGGTGCGCGCCTCTCCGCCGCCTATGTGGCGCTGATCCTCACCGCGCTGGCTCTGCTGACCGCCGTGCTGGTCGGTGTAGCGCAGTCGTACGCGATCGAAGCGCTGCACCGCGAACTGGCCACCGAGAGCCGCCTCGCGCTCGAACTGGTCAATCCGCTGTTCGATGGCGATCCGTCGGCGCTCGATGCGCTGGCGAAGCGTATCGGCCGAGACACCGACACGCGCCTTACAATTATCCGTGCCGATGGCGTCGTGCTGGGCGACTCGGACCAGTCACCCGCGCTGATGGACAACCATGCCGGGCGCCCCGAAGTGGCGCAGGCGCTGGCGACCGGCACCGGTGAGGCAACACGCTTCAGCACCACACTGCAAGCGGATACGGTCTATGCGGCGGTCGCGCTGCAGCGCGCGGGCATGACCGTCGGGGTTGTGCGGGTCGCCGTGCCCCTCAGCCGGGCCGACGCCGCGCGCGCGCAGGTGGCCACGGTGATGGTGCCGGCCGGACTGCTGATCTCGCTGCTGGCGGTTGGCCTGGCCATCCTGATCGCGCGGCGCACCACCAACTCGCTCGCGCACCTGCGGCGCATCGCTATCCGGTTAGCGGCCGGCGATCTCAACGCGCGCGCGCGCGAAGACCTGCCCGACGAATCCAGCCAACTGGCCGTGACCATGAACCAGATGGCGGAGCAGTTGAGCGCCACGATCCGCACGCTGAACCAGGAGCGCACCCGGCTGGACGCGATCCTGACGCGCATGGCCGACGGGTTGCTGATTGTGGACGCGCAGGACACCGTCACGCAGATCAATGACGAGGCGCAGCGCATCCTCAGCGCGCCGCCGGCGCACGCGCTGGGGCGCACGTTCACACAGGTCGCGCGCGACCACGAGATGACGGCCTGCCTGCGCGCCGCGCGGACGACCGGGCAGGAGCAATCGCGCGTCGTGGAGCAGAGCGGCTCGCGGCGCTTCCTGCGCATGGTCGCCACGCCGCAGCGGGGCGACACGGCTGCGGATGCCTGCCTGATCCTCCTGCAAGACCTGACAACCGTACGGCGGCTGGAGACGATCCGCCGCGACTTCGTCAGCAATATCTCGCACGAACTGCGCACGCCGCTGGCATCCCTGCTGGCGCTGGCCGAAACGCTGGCCGACGGCGCGCTGGACGATCCGCCGGCGGCGCGCCGCTTCGTCGATCGGATCGCCGGCGAGGTGCACCAACTGACGAGTCTCGTCAACGACCTGCTCGACCTGTCGTCGATTGAGTCGGGCCGCGCGCCGATCCAGCGCGTGCCGGCCAACGTTAGCGCCGTGGTCACGCGGGCGGCGGAGCGCCTGCAGCCGCAGGCGCGGCGCGCAGGGGTGGCGTTGCAGATCAGCAGCGCGCCGGACGTGATCGTGCAGATTGACAGCGCGCGCATCGAGCAGGTCATGCTGAACCTAATACACAATGGCATCAAGTTCACGCCCGCCGGCGGCCGGATCGACTGCCGCGTCGCCGTCCACCCCGATCATGTGACGATCAGCGTGCGCGACACCGGCGTCGGCATCGGCCCGCAGGATCTGCCGCGCGTGTTCGAGCGGTTCTACAAAGCCGACAAGTCGCGCGCAGGCGGCGGCACCGGGCTGGGACTGGCGATCGCCAAGCACATCGTCGAACTGCACGGCGGCGCCATCTGGGCTGAAAGCGTCGAGGGGCAGGGCACGACGATGCTGTTTACCCTACCGCTGGGGTAGCCAGCGATGCGGTTATCACCTCACTTCAACAGACACGACAGTCAGTACACCGTCTACTTGCGCACCATCATGCGTCACCGCAATGCGCCCGCCGCCGGCGGCGATCAAACGCACGCGCAACGTTAGTCCCGTGGCTCCAGGCGGCAAGTCGGGCGCGGCCAGTGCATACTGGTCGCGCAGCAGCAGTCCGGTGGTCCAGCGGTCGAATGGCCATTGGCCGCGTGTCGGCTTTTCATCCGTCGATGCAAGCACGTTGCCCGCCGCATCGAGCCACGCGATGCGTGTATTGAACGGCGGCACCGCCCCGGCGGCCGGTTGCCAGTACAGCGACAGATAGACGGGCGCGCGCGTTGACACGACGCGTGGGGTGATACCGTAGCCCAGCAGCCGCAGGCCGGATGCGGTCTGCCAGTTCAGCCGGTTGGGGACGAACGCGGCATCGGAAGCCATCAGGCGTACGTACGCATTGTCTGGCACGATCTCCTGCGCGCGGCGGAAGTCGAGGTCGGCGGCGGCAAGGTCGCCATTGCGCAAATGATACACGCCGCGCTCGGCCCACGTAGACGACAGGTCGAGCGGGTCGCCGGCGCCGCGCGGCAGCGACTGATAATCGCTCTGTGCTTGCAACTCGCGCAGATGCGCGGCGCCGGCGCCGGCGGCCAGGCCGAGCCATGCTGTCAGGAGGAGTGGCGCGAGCGCCAGCGCAACCACGGCACGCGGCCGGCGAAGTTGTGGTGCGAAGACAAGCCATGCGCCGGTGGCGCACGCGAGGAACGCGCCGATGCCAAACGGCGCCAGCATCGGCAGCACGAGCGGCGACTTCAGCGGCTGCCAGTGCGCGGCCAGCAGGCGCGGCAGGTCGCGCGCGGCACCGGCGACATTGGCCCACTGCGCATCAAGCGGGTAATAGTCAGAAATGCTGACGCCGTTGGCGTACGCGCCCAGAAATAGCAGGTAGGTCCAGCCCGCGCACAACGCCGCCAGTACGACCACCCAGCGCGCCCGCGCGCCGTCAAACAGCCGCGCGCCGCCGAGCACAACGAGCGGCGTCAGGCCGATGAAGTAGCGCATGCCGAACGACGCGCCCGCCCACCACGCCAGGCTCAGCGCCACAGCCAGCCAGTGCAAGCCGAACGCCAACCCACCGCCCACCGCCAGCACACGATCGCGCCGCGCCAGCAAGAAATAGCCGGCGGCGGCGACCAGAAGGAACGGCGCGTAGAATAGCGCGCCGTGATAGGTCGAGAACAGCGGTTCCCACCATGCCGGGTCGGCAGCGCCGACCTGCCGCGCGTACGGGTTGCCCAGCGCGCCAAACTGGATCTGCCACGCCGCCAGTTGCGGCGTGAAGCCCGCCAGCGCGCCCGCCGCGACACACAGGCCCAGCGCCAGCGCGCGGCGCACGCGTCCCGCGAGCGCGAGCACGAAGAGTGACACGGACGGGAAGGCGAAGAAGCCTGCGCTGTAAAACCCCACCGCGACGGACAGCCCGCCCAGCGTGCCCAGCAGCAACCAGTCGGCCGCCCGATCGCGGTGGCGCGCGCCGTCCCACCACGCCACCAGCAGTGCGCCCATAAACACGGAGGGCATGCTCGTGCTCGGCGTATAGCTTGTCATGTAGTAGAACTGCGGTGTGGCGACGGCGGCGAAGAGCGCGCCGAGCAGGGCGGCGCGCAGCGACACGTACCGCCGCGCCCAGCGCACGGCGACCGCGAGCGCGGCCAACCCGTACAGCCAGTTGCCATAGTTCACCCACAGGCTGTCATACCGGCTGGTGCCGTCGCCGGACAACGGCAGCGGCAACCCCGCGCCGGCCGCATGCGTCAGGCGCGCCAGCGCCAGGAACGGCAGCCAGAAGAACGCCGCGCCGATGTTCGCGAGCACGCTGGCGTAGCCGGTCGGCGCGATGAATACCGCCTTGCCGAACAGTTCCAGGTCGTTGACGAGCAGGATGTCGCCGTCATAGAGCATGGAGCGCGCGTACGCGAGGTACGATTCGTAGTCGGGGCCGCGCAGGGCGTGGTCAAGGAAGAAGAAAAGCCCTAGCGTCGTCAGGACGGCCAGGACAAGCGCCGGCCTGGCGGCGCGAGGGAGCGAGTGCATGAAAGGCGGGAGGGCCGCCGCGATTAGTGGCCGCGCAGGTGCGCCGGGCGCACGCGGATGGCGACCGGATACGCCTGCGTGAACGCGTGGGCGCTCATGCCGAGCTGCTTGAAGCCTTCGGCGTATTTCGCGCCAAAGGCCGCCATGGCCTCCGCCGAGGGTGACGCCATTTCGGCATCGCCTGTCAGCACGACGATGTCGCCGCCGCGCCCGTTGCTATCGAAGTTCAGCGAAACGCGCGGGCGCTGCTCCAAGTGCCTCTGCTTGAACGATCCTTCGCGCGAGAAGATCAGGAGCGTCTCGCCGTCCCACAGGAACCAGACTGGCCGCGTCTGCGGCGTCAGGTCGGTGCTGACGGTCGTCAGCCAGATCACGGATTCTTCGCGCAGGCGGCGCTCGGCGCGCTGGCCGAATTCGGTCGAGAAATCGAGTGGCATGAGTCCCTCCAGTCAGGAATTGGAACGATTATAGCATGGGCGGGCGATTGACGAGCCTCGTTGCCAATGGGACGCCAGGTTGAGCGAGATACTCGCCTGCGACAGGCTCAGGCGACGGCGGCGCGTACCCTGGCTTCGTGCCCCGAGCTTGTCGAAGGGCAATGTGCATGACGCTCGCCTGCGACGGGCGACGGCGGCGTGGGCCGGCCATGTTGCGGCGCTTGCGCGACGGTGCTATACTTGCCGCCACAGTTTTGGCTGGGAGTGCACACCTACGCGCCCGGCATACTATTTTCCCTGGGGAGGGATTCATGCCGATCACCACTATTGAGAGCCTCCGCGACCATCTGCAGTGGGCCATGGAAGTCGAGCACTGCACGATTCCACCGTATCTCTGCGCGCTGTACTCGCTTAGGCCAGGCCACAACGCCGAGGCGCGCGAGGTCATCCTGAGCGTCTTCCTGGAAGAGATGCTGCACCTGACGCTGGCCGGCAACGTGCTGAACGCCGTCGGCGGCAAACCCCAGATCGACAAGCCCGGCTTCCTGCGCCAGTACCCGCTCTATCTGCCGCACAGCAGCGATGCCTACATGGTGCCGCTGTCGCGTTTCTCGCCCGAGGCGCTGGACATCTTCATGCTGATCGAGAAGCCGGAAGACGGGGACGCGCTGCCCGAGGAAGATCATTACGACACGCTCGGCCAGTTCTACCAGGCGATCGAAGAAGGCTTGAAAACCCTGTGTACCACGCTCGGCGAGGCGGCCGTTTTCACCGGCGACCCCGCGCGCCAGATCCAGCCGACCACGCTCGACTACGACGGCGGTGGGCGCATCGTCGCCGTGACCGATCTCGCGTCCGCGCTGAAGGCGATCGACGAGATCGAGGAGCAGGGCGAGGGCCTAAAGCACGCCGAGGTCTGGGACGGCGACCGCAACATCTTCCACCACGAGCGCGAGGAAGTGGCACACTACTTCCGCTATCAGGAGATCAAGCTGGGCCGGTCGTATAAACGGGGCGACACGCCGCAGTCGGGCCCGTCCGGGGAGAAGTTCACGGTGGACTGGGACGCCGTGTACCCGATGCGCAGCAACCCGCGCTCCGGCGACTACCCGGAAGACAGCCCGATATACGCGAAGATGATGGAGTACAACCGCGCTTACTCTGGCTTGTTGCGCCAACTGCATACCGCGTTCAACGGCGCGCCCCAGCAATTGGCGGTCGCAGTCGGCGGCATGTACCAGATCCGCAACATGGCGATCGAGTTGATGCAGATGCCGTCTGGCGACGGCGTGACCACGGCCGGCCCGGCGTTCGAGTATGTGCCGGCGGACGAGCCGCAGGCTGCAAAGGAGAAGCGCCAGCGTATCGTCATCGAGAAGAACGGGCCGTATCAGGTCGAAGGCGGCGTGCGCCTGGTGCGCAAGTCGATCGTCTACTCGGAGCACGGCGAGCCGCTGACGTGGCGCGTCGACGAGGTGATCCCGACCGATGAGACGTACCGCCTGTGCCGCTGCGGACAGTCCAAGCACAAGCCGTTCTGCGACAGCTCGCACCTGGGCAACGGATTTAATGGCACCGAGACGGCCGACAGTGGGCCGCGCGCGAACCGCGCCCAGGCGTTCCCTGGCACGCGCATCGTGATGGAAGACGACACCACGTTGTGCGCGGATGCCGGCTTCTGCGGCAACCGCATCGAGAAGGTCTGGAACCTGATCGAGCGCACCGACGATAGCATCGTGCGCTTCCAGCTCATGTCGATGTGCGAGCGCTGCCCGTCGGGACGCCTGACGTACAAGATCGACGGGCAGACGATCGAGCCGGATCTGCCGCGCGAGATCGCGGTCACACCCGACGGCCCGTACTGGGTCACGGGCGGCATCCCGGTCGAGCGCTCGGACGGCAAGCCGCTGGAAACGCGCAACCGCATGACGCTCTGCCGCTGCGGGCATTCGAACAACAAGCCGCTGTGCGACAGCACGCACGCGGAGATCGGCTGGCGCGAGAATGCACCGGCGCAGACGCCGCAATAGCGCCGGCACACTCCGGCGATAGACACGCTGACACAAGACCTCGCGGGTTTCCAAAACCCGCGAGGTCTTTTGTGCTATGATGGAACTGATGAACGTGTTCCGGCGGTTGCTGCGCTGGGTACGGTCGGTCGCGGCGCTCCTCATACTGGCCGCTATCGTATTCCTATGCGCGGCCGAGCAGAACGAGATTGTCTTTGCGCGCCACCTTTTGCTGTACCGCCTCGAAATGCTATGGTACCGGCCGGCGTCTGTGGCGGGCTCCCCCGGGGAACTGGTCGGCGCGGTGTTCGACGAGCAGGGCCGCTCTCTGGCCGGTGCAACCGTAGTCGCTGCGGCGGCCGATGGCCGCGCCTTCAGCACAACGAGCGACGGCGACGGGCGCTACCGGTTGTCACTGCCGCCCGGCGCGTACGTGCCGATGGCGACCCGTGCCGGCTACGCCGATATCACACTGCGCTTCGGACCGTTCCGGCGCAGCGTTATGATCGCCCCCGGGCAGATCGTGAGCGGCGATTTCGCCCTGCGGCCGGCGCCGCGCGTGGCGGCCACTCCGGGCGCGCCGCTGCGGTTCGGCGCGGCGGCGATCTCGCATGTGCAGCAGCCACACCCGTCCGACGTACGCCGCCGCCCGTTCACCTTCGAGGCTAACGGGCGAACGCTCGGCGGCTCGTACGTCTACGAACCGCTGCCCGCTGGGCGCTACCCGATGGTACTGATCCTCTATCCGTGCTGGGAGTACCCGTGCACGACCGACTTCTGGGATACGCTCAGCGCGACGGTGGCCGCGCAGGGATTGGTCGTCATCGCATTCGCGCCGCAGCGCGCGCTCGATCTCGAAGGCGACATGGGCGACATCCAGGCGCTGCTGGTGCACCTGCGCGCCGGCGAGGCATCGGCACAGGGCGATCCCGCGCGCATCGCGCTGATGGCGGGCAGCATCTCGTCGCTGCACTTGTGGCGCACGGTGGAGTTGTCGCCACCGGGCAGCGTGAGCGCGGCCGTGGTGCTCGGCGGCGTCAGCGACATCTTCCTGGTGCGCCAGCGCTACGATACAGGGCAGATGACGCTGGAGCCGCAGTTCGCCGACGCCCTGTATTACGGGTTGATCGGGCTGGGGCGGCCGAATCTCAGCCCGGAGTTCTATGTGCGTTACTCGGCTGTCTACCACCTCGACGCGCTGGCCGGCACAGCGCTGGCGATCATTCACGGCGGCGGCGACGTCACGGTGCCGGTCGAGCAGGCGGAGCATTTCGATCGCCGGCTGACAGAGCGCGGCATCACACACAGCCTGGTTTTGTACCCGACCGCGCAGCACTACCTCGACCTGGTCAATATCGGGCCGGACGAACTGGACATGCTGTCCAAAGTCACCGGGTTTCTCCGGCAGACCCTCGGGCCGTAGAGATATATCTACTACTACTGTTTCAGTTTGATTATGTCCCCATACCTGATGGTAAGTGTGGCTGTCACCCCCTCATCCCCTGGCCCCTGCTCCCCCGCGCGCGCGGGGGAGCAGGGGCCAGGGGATGAGGGGGCATATTGGCAGCCGACTCCAAAATGAGAATTGCTGGTGGCAGACGCGAGACATTGATCGATCAACCGTTCGGGTGTAAAATACGCGCCCAAAGGACACCGCCTATGGACGTGCTCATCTTCGCCTGCCTGGCTTTCGCCGGTGCCGTCGTGCCCACGGTCATGTACGTCTATCTGGTGTACTGGCTCGATCGCTACGAGCGCGAGCCGCTCTGGCTGCTGACGCTCGCTTTCCTGTGGGGCGCGGTACCGGCCATCGTGCTGGCGATCATCCCGCAGATGGCGCTCGACAGCCTGATCGTCGGCGCGCTCGGCAAGGGGCGCGCGGCCGATGCACTGACCTACGCCGTCTCCGCGCCGCTCACCGAGGAAGCCGCCAAGGGCATCTTCCTGATCGGGCTGCTGCTACTCTTCTGGCAGCAGGTGGACGATCCACTGGACGGCATCGTTTACGGCGCGATGGTCGGGTTCGGCTTCGCCCTGCCGGAAAATGTGCTGTACTTTGCCGGGGCGTATGGCGACGGCGGCGTGGGCGGCTTGCTCGTCAACATCATCCTGCGCAATGTGCTGTTCGGCTTCAACCACGCGTTCTTCACCGCGTGCACGGGGCTGGGGCTCGGCTGGGCGCGCTCGCACGTGGGGCTGTTCGCCCGCGTGGGCGCGCCGGTGGCGGGGTGGCTGGCCGCCGTCACATTCCACGGCCTGCACAACCTGGGCGCCTCGCTGGCCGAGGCGACCGCCTGCCTCTCGTTCATTGGCGCGTTCTTCAGCGACTGGATCGGCATTCTGGCGATGCTGGCGCTGATGCTCTGGTTTCTGTCGCGCCAGCGCCGCTGGCTGGTCGACGAGCTGCGGCCGGAGCTCGCGAGTGGGCTGCTGACAGCGGACGAGTATGCCGTGGTCGTCTCCTCAAGCAAGCGCGCGTCGGCGCGTCTCTCGGCGCTGTTCACGCAGGGCTGGGGCGCGTACCGGCGGCTGGGCAAGTTCTTCGCCGCCGCCACCGACCTTGCGTTTACCAAGCACCAGTTGAGGTCGTATGGCGAGGAGCGCGGCAACTCCGCGGAGATCGCGCGCCTGCGCGAGCGACTGCGGGCGCTGCGTGGAGCCGCGCTATAATAGACGCATGGCAATTGTGAACGAGCCCCGCCTGCGCGAAGAGATCGTCGCCATCGGCAAGCGCATGTGGGAAAAAGGCTTTCTCGCCGCCGCCGACGGCAACATCTCCGTGCGCCTCGGACCGGAGCGCATCCTGATCACGCCGAGCGGGCTGGGCAAAGGCTTTCTGTCGCCCGACCAGTTGCTGCGCGTCGATCTGGACGGGCGCGTCATCGCGTCGAATCACCCGCGCGCGCGCGGCCTGCAGCCGTCATCGGAGACGATGATGCACCTGGAGGCGTACCGCCAGCGCGCCGATGTGCAGGCGGTCATCCACGCGCACCCGCCGCTCTCGATCGCGCTGACCGTAGCCGGGCTGCCGATCGACGCCGACGTGCTGCCGGAAGTCATCTACTCGGTCGGCATCATCCCGACTGCGCCGTACGTGACGCCGGGCACTCCCGACGGGCAGAACGCGATCCGCGCGCTCGTCCAGAAGCACGATGCGATTTTGCTCGACCATCACGGCACGCTGACCGTCGGCGCAACACTGACGGAGGCGTACATGCGCCTGGAACGCGTGGAGCACTCCGCGGCGATCCTGCTGGCCGCGCGGCAGGTCGGGGAGTTGAAGCGACTGCCGCGCGAGGAGTTCGAGAAGATCTGCGCGATGGGCGTCTGCGCGCGGCAGACCGGCCTGCACGCCGCCGCGACCGAAGAGGTGCCGGAGGAGCTCGTCCGGCAGGTCGTCGCCGCCGTGATGAAACAACTGGCGTAGCGCCGCTCACACGCGAAAAGGCCCGCGTCGATCCGAGCATCGACGCGGGCCTTTTCGTTGCGCTACTGCACGATCAAACCGATATCGGAGATCAGGCTGTCGAAGTCCCAGCCCGAGGCGTAGATCTGCACGGAGAGGATGCGCGCCGGGCGCGGGTTCAGCACCAGGGGAAGGTCCGGGCTTTCGTACGGGTACCAGAGCGACTGCGGTACCTGCTCGCTGTTGGCGGTCGGGTTGCGCGCGTCGTTCTGATAGTAAAAGCCATGCACCCAGAAGTTTTGCCCGCCGCGGATATCCAGGTACTTGACGCGCACCATCAGCGGGAACTCGCTGCTCAGGTAGCCGCCGCCGGACAGCGACTGGAAGGTCACCATCACGTCGGCGCGCAGGCGGACCGACTCGAAGTCGGTAACGTCCTTGTCGATGGCCTGCTCGATGCCAGTGTCGATGTGGTTGCCGTTGCTGCCGGCGCGGACGAAGCGCACGGCGGGCCGGCCCTGCTCCTGCACGATGCTCACCGTGCCGTTGACCGTGCCGCCATCGCCGCCCTGGTCGTTGTAGACGGTCCAACTGTCGGACAGCGGTGAATCGAAGCTGCCGTTGGCCAACAGGTCCTGCTGGGCGGGCAGCGGCCCCGTCAGGCTGCCGCTCGCGGCGATCAGCGCGCGCTGGCGCGCGCCCAGCACGACGGTCGTGTCGCGCGCGCGCAGTAACGCCTGCCCGTTGCGCACGATCAGGTCGCTCTGCGGTTCCACGACTTCGGCCAGGTACTCGCCATCCTGCAGGTGCGCCTCGCTCTGCGGCATGGCGAGATGCACCTCGTGCGGCTCGCCGTTGCCAGCGATCGCCAGCCGCAGGCGGCCGGCGCGCAGGTCGACCTGCACCTGGTTGACGAGCGACGAGATTTTGAACGACGCCTTGCGCATGGCCGCGAGGCGCACCTGCGAGTCGGGCAGGACGGTCAGCGTGCTGCCGTCAAAGGTCAACAGCCGCACGCGCGTGTTCGCGTCGGTGCGAATGACGGCGCCCTCCGGCACCTTGCGCGTGGCGCGCTCGCCCGATGGCTCGCGCCCGGGCACTTCGACGATCGCCGTGCCCGACAGCACGGTCAACTCCGACTCCTGCGGGTCGGTTGCGGTGTTGAAATACCAGTAGGCGAGCGCAGGCGTGCCGAAGAACAGCAGCATGCACGCGCTGAACGACGCCAGCAGCACCGTCCACGCGATGCGCTGCATGTCGCGCTCGGCCGGCATGGCTGGCGCGCTCACGGGCGCACCTCGAACGCGGCGAATTCGCCGGTGGCCGGCAGCCACGCCGGCGACACGCGATCGACGCGCGCCTCCGGCGAGCCGCGCTGCAACCAGGCCAGCAGCGACTCCAACGCGGCGCGCTCGCCTTCCGCAATTACTTCCACGCGGCCATCGGCGCAGTTGAGCGCGTAGCCGCGCAGCCCCAACCGCTGCGCCTCGCGGCGGGTGTGCGCGCGGAAGTAGACGCCTTGCACACGCCCGCTCACAACCGCAGCCAGCCGTTCCATGCGCATCCGCCGCCTAGCGGCACGCGATCACACTCGCGCTGTTTTGCGCCGCGAAGCAGTCGCGCACCGTCGCGCCGAAGATCGTGGTACGAACCTGGCTCAGCCAGGCGTCCATTTCAACAAACGTAACGAGCCTAACCATGCCGTTTCCCCGCGCTGCTATTGTTGGCACGCCTGAATACCTGCACCAGAGCAGATCACGTCCAGCGGTGTCAACCATCGACACATAGATATCCGATGGATTGATCACCCTGCTTGAGTCATTATAGATGGTCAGATCAAACGTCAGACGCCTCATCGGATGCGTGTTATCCCATTGCTGAGTGTCTCCAGAGGCACAACCATCTTTGGGCGCGCCCCATTTTTCGTAACCCGTGTATCCGCCCACGTCGGTGTGGAATGCAGCTGACGGGCGCGGCGTGTTGGTGGGCGGCGCGGGCGTCTCGGTCGGCGCGGGCGTCTCGGTTGGCGCCCGCGTGTCGGTGGGCAGCGGCGGGCGCGTCGTCGGCGTGGCCGTCGGGAGAGAGACGATCGGCGGCGGCGTGCGGGCGATGCTGGCACGCTCCTGGAACGAGGCCAGCAGGTTGCCGCCGGTCAGCTTCAGACCGTCGTACGACTCGCGCAGCGCGGCGAACATGATCACATAGAACAGGCTGGATGAGCTCTGCTTGACCACGCGCATCTGGCCCTGCCACGGCGCCTTGGTCGACTGGTCGTTAAACTCCAGGTCGAGACCGACGCTGCCGTCGGCGTTCTTCTTCAGGCTGCCGAACTTGAGGTCCGGCAAGTTGAGGCTCTGCAAGAACGTCGTCGTCGCCTCCTCCGGCGACAGCCCGCTGCCGGGACCGTAGACCACCAGCAGGTAGGCGGCGCTGTCGGGCGAGAGGATCGTCACGAGGCGCTGGTCCTTTTCCTGGTCGTTGACGGCCCAGTTCGACGGGTACTGTACGCTGAACGGCGCGCCAGCGCCCTGGTAGGTCGCCAGCCGCGCGGGCGCGGGCGCCGTCGCAGTGCGCGCAGTCGTTGGCGTCGCCGCCGCCTGTGCCACGGTCGGTGCGACCGTTGGCGTTGGCGGGATGACGGGCGTGGTAGTGGACACCGGCGCACCCGGCGTGTTCGTCACGACGATGATCCAGGGTGTCTGCGTCGGCGCAGCCGCGCCGGAGTCGCAGGCGACCAGTCCGAGCATGAGAGCGGCCAGCGCCAATGACAGCCATGTTCGATGTGGGGAGTTCATGGATTCTCCGTTGCAGGTGAACCGTAGCGACCGACGCCAGGCGTTCAGCGTCTGACGCATTCTAGCGCGGACGCTCGCCAAGCGTCAACTTGACCTTCTGCTCCTTGCCATCGCGCACGATGGTCAATTCGGTGATCTGGCCGACCTTCGTCTGCTTGGCGAGGTACACAATCACATCGTCGAAACTCTTGACCGGCAGGCCGTCAATGGCCGTGATAATGTCGCCGCCGAGCAGTACGGCGCGCCCATTGTAGGTGGCGCGTTTGCTGCCGCCGACGATGCCGGCTTTGACAGCCGGTCCGCCGGCGCGCGCCTCGACGACCAGCACGCCGTGCTGCGCCGGCAGCGAAAGCTGAGTCGCCATGTCGACCGTGATCGTCTCGCCGGTGATGCCGAGGTACGGGTGCGCGTAGCGGCCGTTCTTGATCAGTTCCGGCACGACGCGCTTGATCGAATCGACCGGCACGGCCAACCCGACGCCGGAGTTGACGCCACTGCGCGAGAAGATCAGCGTGGTGACGCCGATCACCTGCCCGCGCGAATCCAGCAGCGGGCCGCCGGAGTTGCCCGGATTGATCGCCGCATCGGTCTGGATCAGCTCCGGCAGCGAGTAGCCGCTGTCCGACAGGCGGATGACACGGCCCATCGCGCTGATGAAACCGACCGTCAGGGTACGCTCGAAGCCAAACGGGTTGCCGATTGCCAGCGCGCGCTGGCCGACTTTCAGCGTGTTCGAATCGCCCAGCGTCACGGGGCGCAGTGTGCCCGCCGGCACATTGACCGAGACGACAGCCAGATCTGTGTCCGGGTCGGCGCCGACGACGCGGCCCTCCACTTCCAGATCGCTGGAGAAGCGAACCAGGATGCGATTGGCGCCGTCGATGACGTGGTTATTGGTGACGATGTTGCCCGCCGTGTCGAGCACGAACCCGGAACCGGTCGCCTCGCCGGTGGTGCTGGTGCCGGTGCCCGACGAGAAGACCGTGATGAAGACGACCGACGGGCTGACTCGCGCATACACATTGACCAGCACCGACTCCTCGTTGTCGAGACCGGAGGCAGATGCGGCCGCGGTCGGAAGCGGCGCGGCGGGCGCGGCCGGCGGCGCGGTCGGCGTCGGCCGCTCGATCGTCGGCGCGGCGGCGGCGGTTGCGGTTGCCTGCGGTGCCGCGCTCGGCGTGACATCGGTGAGCACGGACGTCATCCCGCAGCTCACGCTGAATAGCGCGCCGGCCATCAGCGCCAGCATCCAGCGGGTTAATCGGTTCATAACATTTCTCCCTGGCGCAGTCGCCCGTATCAATGCCGCTTCGAGCGCAGGGCGGCCAGTTCACGAAACAGCGCGCGCTCGGGCTCCGTCAGGTTCTGCGGCAGCCCGGCTTTGATGCGCACATACAGATCGCCCCGGTGCTCGGGCGTGTTGACGTTCGGCATGCCCTGACCGGACAGGCGGAACTGCCGCCCCGCCGACGTTTCGGGCGGGATCGTCAACAGGATCTCCTTGCCGCGCGGCGTCGGCACGCGCACCTCGCCGCCCAGCACGAGCGTGTACACGTCCACGGTCAGGTCGACAAACAGGTCGTCGCCCTGCCGTTCAAAGCGCGCGTCGGGCGAGATATTGACGACGAGGAACAGGTCGCCGGTGGCTGAGCCATTGGCGCCGGCATGGCCTTCGCCGCGCAACCGCACGCGCGAGCCTTCCTGTACGCCCGGCGGAATACTCGCCTCGATGCGGCGGCCACCGCGGCTGACGACGCGCTTGCAGCCATTACAGGCTTCTTCGAGCGTGATGGTGACCGGTTGCTCGATGTCGCGGCTGCGGCGCGCGCGGGTTCCGCCGCCGCGCCCGCGCGGAGCCGTGCCCGGCCCGCCGAAGATCGTCTGGAAGAAGTCGGAGAAATCGCCGCCCTGCCCGAACAGATCGCCCAGGTCGCCGTACTCGACGCGCGCGCCGCCGCCCGGCGCGCCCTGGCCGGCATAGCGACTCCAGTCAAAGCCGGCGGGGCCGCCGGGGCCGCCGTTGCGCTGCCACTGCTGGTAGTTGGCGCCGAGTTGGTCGTACTTCTGGCGCTTCTCGGCGTCGCCGAGCACCTCATACGCCTCGTTTATTTCCTTAAACTTGCTCTCGGCGGCCTTGTCGTTCGGGTTGCGATCGGGGTGGTGCTGCTGCGCGAGCTTGCGATAGGCCTTCTTGATCTCGGCCCCGGTCGCTTTTTTGTCTACGCCCAGCACTTTGTAGTAGTCTTTATAATCCATGCCCGCGCTCCTTGCCGGATACGCCCATTATACCGCTACCATGATACGCGCCCCAATGGCATTTTGAACGCGGCGCGGGGCGCCCCGTGGCGCCCCGCGTGAATCTGTTGGCACGACGCTCAACAACAACACGGCAGATGGTTCAGCGTCTGCACCAGTTCATCAATTGTCTTGGACTCGCTCCGGTTGCGCAAGCAGTGCGGGCATCATCGCGCACCAGCAGCAGCCTGACCTAATGCCGTTCCAACTATCAGATTGAGAAACGAGTGTCGCACGAAACCCCTCTAAGACAGGGGGATTCGGAATCGACGATTTCCTGTTTTAATAGTTGGAACGGCACTAGTACGCGGCAGAACGCGATGGGGTCGAAGCGCGCGACCCGCGCAGCCCGCTCAAGCGGCCGCCTGCGCCTGCGCGGGCGTCAGCGTGCGGCCCAGCGCCCACGCGGCGCGCACTGCCGATTCGCCCGCAAGGGCCTGCAGGTCCATGACCTCGCGCCCGTATTCAACGCGCTCGTTGGCGCTCATCGGCGAGGCGGCGGCCTCGCGCAGCGCCTCGGCTGCGCCCAGGAGGAGCGCGGCATGACGGAAGAGCACGGCCGATCCGGTCGCGCCCCGCGTGCGGCCTTCGCGCATGTCGACGAATGCCAGGCACTCCAGCACGCGGGCGATCGCGCCGCGGTTGCCCAGGCGCTGCCATTCGCCGATCAGTTGGTGGTAGTGGCCGCGTGCTTCGGCAAAGTCGTCGGTATGCCGCGCAATATCGGCCAGGCCGGTGACGGCCATATTGAGGAACAGCGTCTTGTTGGAGGCCCGGATGACGGGCAAGGCCAGCGCATAGTATTCCCGAGCCGGGCCATAGTCGCCCACGTCGCACGCAGCGCGGCCCAGATGCTGGTACGCAATCGCCACGGCAAGCTGGTCGTCAAGCTGCTGAAACAGGCGGATGCACTCCAGAAACAGATCACGCGCCGCTGCGTACGACCCGGGGCTCAGGGTAGTCGTTACGCCGAGGAAGCTCAGCGCGCGCCCCAGCAGCCACGTGTCGCCGGAGGCGCGCGATAGGGCGATGCTTTCCTCGAGCGCGTCGCGCGAGGCGGGCTGGTCGTCGTTCAGCATGCACGAGAGCCCCAGCACGGACAATGCGAACGCCAGTCGCTGCCGCTCGCCGAGCGCGCGGAAAATCGCAATACTGTCGGTCACGCACACGCGCGCAAAGCCGTTATCGCCCTGCTCGCCGGCGGCGATGCCCAGTGTCATCAGTGCGAGCGCGCGGGCCCGCTGCAGCGCGGCCGCGGCCGCCAGCGGACGGGCGGCTGCCAGCGCCGCCGTCAGCAAGCGGCGCCCGTCGACGGCTTCAGCCAGCGCCCAACTGCTCCAGCAGAGCATGGCGGCGCCAGTCAGCCGCAGCGCGCGCGCCGGGTCGTGCGCCAGCGCCCAATCCAGCGCGGCGCGCACGTTGTCCCGCTCCGCGTCCAGCGGGTTTAGCCACTCGGCCTGCGGGCCGGCATACACCAGCGGTTCGGCCCGCTCGGCCACCGCCAGGTAACAATCGAGGTGCAGTTCGCGCTGGCGCAGCGCTTCGCCGGACTGCTCGAGTTTCTCGCGGGCGTACTCGCGCACCATTTCCAGCATGGTGAAGCGCGGTTCGCCGTGCGCCTCGTACTGGCGCAGCAGGCTCTTGTTAGCCAGCGATTCGACGCCGGCCAGCACGTTGGTCGCGCCGTCGGGGTTGCAGACCGCCTCGACCGCTTCGAGCGTCGCGCCGCCCGCGAAACACGCGAAGCGCCGGAAGAGCGCCTGCTCATCGGCGCTCAGCAGATCATGGCTCCAGTCGATGGCCCCGCGCAGCGTCTGCTGGCGGCGCGGCAGATCGCGCGCGCTGCTGGTGAGGAAGCGCAGGCGGTTGCTCAACTGCGGGAGCATGTGCTGCGGCGGCAGGAGGCGCACGCGCGCGGCCGCCAGCTCGATCGCCAGCGGCAGACCGTCGAGCCGGTAGCAGATCTCGGCGACGGCGGGCGCGTTGTCGGAGTTGATCGCAAAATCGGACTTGACCGCCTGCGCGCGCTCGATGAACAGACGCACCGATTCGCACTGCGTGAGCTGTGCCAGCGAGGTCGGGCGGCCCGGGTCGGGCAGGCTGAGCAGTGGCACGGCATATTCCTGCTCGCCGGCAATGCTCAACATCTCGCGGCTCGATACCAGCGCGCGCACATCCGGCGCCGCCAGCAGGTCGCGCACGACGGTGGCAGCCGCGACCACCTGCTCAAAATTGTCGAGCACGAGCAGTATCTTCTTGTCGCGCAGATAGCCGCTGAGCTCATCGCGCAGCGCCTCATCCGATGGCGCGCTCAGTCCCAGCACGTGCGCGATGGCGGGCCGCACGAGCGAGGGGTCGCTGATCGGCGCCAGTTCCACAAACCAGACGCCGTCGGGGAATGTGTCCAGCAGCTCCGCGGCGACTTGGAGGGAGAGGCGCGTCTTGCCGGTCCCGCCCGGCCCCGTGAGCGTGACGAGCCGGGCCGTCTCCAGCAGCCGCTTCACCGCTTTGATCTCGCTCTCGCGGCCGATGAAACTGGTCAACTGCACCGGCAGGTTGTTGCGATGCGCATTCAGCGAGACGAGCGGGGGGAACTCGGACCGCAGGCCGGGGACGCTGACCTGCCAGATTCGCTCGGGGTTGAGCAATCCCTTCAGGCGGTGCTCGCCCATGTCCACCAACTGCGCGGCTTCAGGCAGGTTACCGCGCAGTAACTCGGTCGTCGCGGCGGAGAGCAGCACCTGGCCGCCGTGCGCCAGCGCCATCACGCGCGCCGCGCGGTTGACCGCCGTGCCGAAGTAGTCGCCGTCGCGCATCTCGGCCTCGCCCGTGTGCAGGCCCGTGCGGGCTTTGATGGCTGCCGGCCCCCACGGCTCGGTGAGCAGGGCGCGCTGGAACCCCAGCGCAGCGTCGAGCGCGGCGCGCGCGCCGGTGAAGGCGGCGCATACGCCGTCGCCGACGAGCTTGAAGATGTGGCCGCCGGACGATTCTACCGTTTCGCGCGCCAGTGAGTCATGGCGCGCGAGCGCCATTCGCATGGCATCAGGATAGCGTTCCCAAAGCGCGGTGCTGCCCTCGATGTCCGTGAACAGGAAGGTGACCGTGCCGGCAGGCGCAATCATGGAGGCAATTATACCATCGTCGGGCCATGCGGCACGGCGGCCGTCATGCCGGAATGATGGGCCGACAGGCGGAGGTCAGTTCTGTGCCCCGCCCGCTGGCCGTTATGCGCATATGCAATCGCGGGGCGCCTTGTAGAGCGCCCCGCGCGGAGTCAGCGGATAAAACCAAGGCCGCTAATACGGCAGATGGTTCAGCGTCTGCACCAGTTCGTCAATCGTCTTGGACTCTTCCGAGTCGCGCAGGCAGTGGGTGGCATAGTCGCGCACCAACAGCAGGCTGACCTGGTACGCGGCCGCGCGCACCGCCGTCAACTGGTTGAGGATGGCGCGGCAGTCGCGCCCCTCCTCCACCATGCGCTGGATGCCGCGCACCTGTCCCTCGATGCGTTTCAGGCGATCGACCAGATCGGCCTGCGCCTCCACCGAGAAGATGGAAAGCTCGGGATCGAGCGCCGGCTTGCGTGCCGGGGCGTCATCCGTCACGCGCGCGCGCAGCGTGCGTGCCATTCCGCTAGTTCTGACTCTGCTTGACGGCCATCGCAGCCTCAAGCTTGCTCTTCAGGACGTCCTTGCGCGCGGCGCCCACCACGCGGCCGACTTCCTTGCCGCCCTTGAAGAAGATCAGCGTCGGGATGCCCTGGATGCCGAAGCGCGAGGCCCAGATCTGCTCTTCGTCGGTGTTGACCTTAGCGACGACGGCCTTGCCGTCAAACTCGCGGGCCAGTTCCTCGACCGACGGCGCAATCATCTTGCAGGGACCGCACCACGGGGCCCAGAAATCTACCAGCACGGGGAGCGACGCGCCCAGCACCGTTTGCTCAAAGTCCTGATCCGTCACATGCACGGGAGTTGCAGCCATTTCAAGCTCCTTATTAAGTATACTCCTAGGGGGTATCCGTACCTAATCTATTATAGTCAGAGTGCGCCGGTTGTCAAGCCCCCTCCACTGGGTCCAGCAATTCCCATTTTGGCTTTGGACGGGTACTTTCCAATGCCGGCTTGCTATGAACTGGCCCCTTGGTGTTTATCACGCAAGCTGGCTCGACAAGAAAGCGGCGTTGCCCTCCCCGTTAGCTTTTCCCCTGCTCCCCCGCGCGCGCGGGGGAGCAGGGGCCAGGGGATGAGGGGGCATACTGGCGGCCGACTCCAAAATGAGAATTGCTGCACTGGGTCATTTGAAAGTCGTAGTGCATGATGAGCATCGGACGAGACGGGCGCTGAGCGGTAAACGACGCCGTCGAAGCGCGCACATATCCCTGCCCTTCGACAAGCTGTTCAGAAACTTGGCGGGCAAATAGACTGGTTATTCATTTTGGCCCGTCATGCCGGCATGTCGTTGTCCGCTGGCCCGATGCCAGCGGACGGTTAACGGTCAGCGGTGCTGTCCAGCGGCTTCGCGCCGCTGGACGTTAAGCACGCCTGGGCTGGAGGCCCAGGCGCAACGAAGCCGCTGACCACCGCCGGCATCCACGCCAGCATCTGGCGCGCATACTGGCCCGTGTTACGCCCGCCTGGATTCCGGCCTTCGCTGGAATGACGGCTTGGATGTGCGGCGCATCAGTTTCTGCACTCACGCATCCTGCGTGGCGGGATGGAATTCTCAGGGCACGGTCTCACGCTTTGTCAAGGGACTTTTGAATCGCCCTGCCCCCCTACAGAGGGCATGATTCACGTGTAAATCCACCGGGCAAGACGCCCAATCGACGACCTGGCCGGTTGTCTGCGGTGCTAGCGGTTCAGCGCGGCAATCGCCTTATCGGCGGCCTCGGCCGGGCTGACGCCGTTCGCGAGCACATCGACGATGGCCAACTGCATGACCACGTCCAGCGACCCGCTGGCGGCCGGGGTTGGGCGGTTGACCGCCACGCTCAACATCTGGTTGGCGAAGTCGCGGTACAGAATGTCGCTGGCCCAGGCGGGCAGCGCGCTGCGGCGCACCGGCAGGCGGCCCGCCGCGCGGTTCCAGGCGGCATTCGCCTCCGAACTGACGAGCGACTCGACAAAGCGCTGGGCGGCGGCGCGGCGGGGGGCATCGCGCGTAACGACGGCGTAGCCCCAGGCGCGCGCAATGGTGGAGAGATTGCCGTCGCGGGTGGGCACGGCGCCGAATCCGGCCCCGCGCAGCGAGACGCGGTCGCGCAGGAACGCGCGCGCGGTGGCATCGGCCAGCGGAGCGCGCCCGGCAGTATACAGCTTGAGCGTGTCTTCCTCGTTGCGCAGCGACAGCGTGTTCGTCACCGTGGTACCCTTCGCGAACGCCACGCGGTAGAACTCCAACGCGTCGATGAACGGCGTGCGGTCGAGCGCCGGGCGGCCGCGCGCATCCGCAAAGCGGCCGCCAAGCGCCACATACTGCGCGAGGAACGCATCGCCGACAACGCCATTATCGCCGCCGGCCGCGAACGCGTAGCGCGCGCCGCTTGAAATCAGCTCCGTCCAGGTCAGCGGCGGCGTCTTGAACTGAGTGCTGTCATAGATGAGGTGCAGAAAGTCGGCCGTGAACGGCACGGCGTACATACGGTTGTCCACCTGCGCGGCCGTACGGGCAAACGGGTAGAGGTCGTTTTGCAGCGTCTGCGACGACGTCGCATCGAGCGGCTGAATGATGCCGTTGCGCACGTAGCGCGGCAGGTCGCGCAGATCGATCGTCACGACATCAGGCAGGGACTGCAGCGCGGCGGCCTGGGTGGTCGCGAGCAGGTCTTCGATGCCGCCCTTACCCTCCGATTTCTTCTGAAGTAGCACGACCGGCACTGCCGGATTCGCGTTCTGGAAAGCACTGCGCGCATTCCAGAGCGCCTGGCCGCCGGCCGAATCGAGCGGGAAGTCGTCCCCGATCCAGACCACCAGGTCGTTGGAGCCGGCCGGCGCCGGCAGGCTCGGCACAGGCGTCGGCTGGCTGGCGGGGGCGGTCGGGCGCGGCGTCAATGGCGGCGGCGTGGGTGTCAGGCCGCCGGGCGATGGCGCGTTGCCCTCCGGCATGCACGACACCAGCGATGCGAGCATGGCCAGAACGAACACCCAGACCAGCGCGCGCATGGATGCGGTCATAGCCAATGCGCTAACGCGTGCCATCCGGGGCGTGCTGCGCGTCGGGCGACACGCCCGCCATCAGCAGCCCCAGTTGCTCGCGGGTGGCCTGCTCCGCCGGCATGATCGCCACCAAGCGCCCGCGATACATGACGGCGATGCGGTCCGACAGCGACATGATCTCGTCGAGCTCGGCCGAAACCAGCACGACAGCGCAGCCCTGGTCGCGCATGTCGATCAGCTCTTTGTGGATGTATTCGATCGAGCCGACATCCAGCCCGCGCGTCGGCTGGTTGGCGATCAGCAGGCGGTTCGGACGTGAGAACTCGCGCGCCACGATGACTTTCTGCTGGTTGCCGCCCGACAGGTTGCGCGTCGGCAGCCACGGCGACGGCGTGCGGATATCGTACTCCGCGATCAGTTTCACCGCGTTAGCTTCGATCGCGCGGTTGTCGACCGTCAGGCCGTGCGCAAACGGCTCCTGATAGTAGGTGGACAATATCAGATTGTCGGCCACCGAGTAGGCCGCGACCAGCCCGAAGCGCTGGCGGTCTTCCGGCACGTAGGCGACGCCCGCTTCCGTCAGGTGGCGCGGCGAGGCGTGCGTCACGTCGCGCCCATACAGCTCCATGACGCCGGATTGCGCCCGCCGCAGCCCCGTCAGCGCTTCGACCAGTTCCGACTGGCCGTTGCCCTGCACCCCGGCCACGCCGAGCACCTCGCCGCCGTGCACGTCGAACGTGACGCCGTTGACGGCGGGCAGTCCGTGCTGATCCGCCACCTTCAAGTCGCGCACGCGCAGGACGAGATCGAGCGGCTTGGCCGGTCGCTTGTCTACCGTCAGCAAGACCGAACGCCCGACCATCATGCGCGCGAGTTCGGCGCGGTCGGTCTGCGCGGGCGCGGTCGTGCCAACCACTTTACCGTCGCGCATGACGGTGATACGGTCAGCCACATCCATCACTTCGCGCAGTTTGTGCGTGATGAAAATGATCGACTTCCGTTCGGCTTTGAGGCTGCGCAGGACGCCGAACAACTCGTCCACTTCCTGCGGCGTCAAGACCGCGGTCGGCTCATCGAGGATCAGGATGTCCGCGTTGCGGTACAGCACCTTCAGGATTTCGACGCGCTGCTGCACGCCCACCGGCAGGTCCTTCACCGTGGCGCGCGGATCGACCTGCAAGCCGTACTGCTTCGACAATTGTTCGATGCGCTGCGAGACGCGCTCGATATCGAGCCGCCCGCGGCGCACGCTCTCGATGCCGAGCATCACGTTCTCGGCCACGCTGAAGACGGGGATCAGCATGAAGTGCTGGTGCACCATGCCGATGCCGCGCTGCACCGCATCGTTCGGGTTGTGCAGGCTGACCGGCTGGCCGCGCATGCGGATCTGTCCGGCATCGGGGTGGTACAGCCCATAGAGGACGTTCATGAGCGTCGTCTTACCGGCGCCGTTTTCCCCGAGCAGGCAGTGAATCTCGCCATCGGCGAGCGTGAAGTCCACCTGGTCGTTGGCGAGCACGCCGGGAAACCCCTTGGTGATACCGCGCGCTTCCAGCACAAAGTTCGTCGTCATGCACTGCGTCCGTGTGGGCGGCCTAGCCGCTCTTATCGTAGGCCTGGCCGTCGGCGGCGGGCGGCGTGGTGCGCCCCACGATGCCGGTCAGCGCCAGCATGGTCAGCAGGTAGGGTAGCATGCCGACGAACTGCGCGGGCACCGGAATGCCGAACGCCTGCGCGTTGATCTGCAGCGCCTGCGCCGCGCCAAACAGCAGGGAGGCCGACCACGCGCCGAACGGCGACCAGTTGCCGAAGATCATCGCCGCCAGCGCGATAAAGCCGCGCCCGTTGGTCATCAGCGGCTCGAACGACGGCACCGATTCGAGCGTGAAGTACGCGCCACCCAGCCCGGCGATCAGCCCGCCGATGAAGACGTTGGCATAGCGCATGCGCGTTACGTTGATGCCGACTGTGTCGGCCGCGCGCGGGTGTTCGCCGACGGCGCGCGTGCGCAAGCCCCAGCGCGTGTAGAAGAGCACGAAATGGGTCAGCACGACCAGCCCGATGGCGGTGATCGCGATCGGCTGCTGCTGGAAGATGGGGCCGATCACCGGCAGGTCCGCCAGCCCGGGCACCGCGATCGTCGGGAGGACGCCTGGCGCATGCGGCACGCTACCCCCGAAGAACAACGCGCGATTGAGGAAGCCGGTCACACCGACCGCCAGCACGTTGATGACCACGCCGCTGATGATCTGGTCCACCTTGAACGTGATGGACAGCATCGCGTGCAGCAGGCTCAACAGCCCGCCGCTCAGCAACGCGGCGCACAGACCGGCGCCGATGCTGAGCGCCGCACGCGCGACTTCGGGCAGCTCGGGCGGCAGGGCCGCATTCGTGTAGACCGAAGCGATGTAGCCGAAAAACGCCGCGCCGAGCATCATGCCTTCGATGGCGATGTTTACGACGCCCGCGCGCTCGCAGTAGATGCCCGAAAGCGCGCCCAGCGTCAGCGGCGTCGCCACGCGCAGGGTCGTCGCCAGCATGCTCGCAGCGATGAGCGCCGGCGCCACCTGCTGGCCGCCCAACGCGACCGCCGTACCGATAATCGCGACGATCATGGCAATGATGAAACCGAAGCGGCGACGTTCCATTATCCACCCCACCCGCGCGTGAGCGTAATCTGCTCCTGGGGCGCGCGCAGACGATAGAGGTAACGGATAATCTGGTCGGCGGCGATGAACATCAGGATCAGCGCCTGGATGACCGAGATGATATCGACCGGCACCTGCGTCGCAAATTGCATGCGCGTCGCGCCGTTGCGCATCGCGCCCATCAGCAGCGCGGCGAAGATGATGCCGAGCGGGTGGTTCTTGCCCAGCAGCGCGACGGTGATCGCGTCGAAGCCGTAGCCGAGCGCGAACGACAACTCGTGGCGATAGTTCAGCGCGGTGACCTCGATGGTGCCCGCCATCCCCGCGAGCATGCCGCTCAAGCCCATCGTGAGCACGAGCATGCGCGACACGCCGATGCCGGCGTAGCGCGCCGCGTCCGGGTTCTGGCCGGCCGTGCGGATTTCGAAGCCGATGGTCGTGCGGAACAACAGGTACCATACCACCAGCGCCATCAGCAGCGCGAGGATGAAGCCCCAGTGCACGCGGTAGTCGGCGAACAGCGGCGGAATGCGCGCGCTCAACGCGATGCCGGGCGTGCGCGCGACCACGTTCAACGGGTTGGGGTCTTTCATCGGGCCGTTCAGCAGGAACCCGGCCAGCAGCAGCGCCAGGTAGTTCATCATGATCGTGTTGATCACTTCGTGCGCACCCGTGCGCGCCTTGAGCCAGCCCGGAATGGCCCCCCACAGTGCGCCCCCCAGCGAGCCGGCCAGCACGGCCAGCGGAATATGAATGACGGCGGGCAACTGCATGCCCAGCACAGCCGGCAGCGCATAGCCGACCCAGGCACTGACCAGCGCGCCGATCGCAAGCTGGCCCTCCGCGCCGATGTTGAACAGGCCGCCCTTGAACGCCAGTGCCACCGCCAGTCCGGCCAGGATGTACGGCGTGGCCCAAACGAGCGTCTCGCTGAGCGCCTGGGGCGAGCCGAACGCGCCTTCAATCAGGCTGACATACGCGACAATCGGGTTGGCGTTCGCGAGCATGATCGCGAACGCGCCGACGACCATCGCGGTGAAGATGGCGAGCACCGGAAGGGCGATCGCGCTCAAGAGCTTGCGCAGTACTGGCAGCAGATGCGCGCGCCGGTTCGATTCGGATGAGGTCATAGCATTGAGGGGGGACAACAGACCGGACAGGCCCTGATTCCGTCGGTGGTGCACGGCGCGCGGGCCTGTCAGGTCTGGAGCGAGCGAAAACTGTTACGGCTTGGCTGGAGGAACGTTGGTCTTGATCGAGCCGTCCTTCAAGCCTTTGTCCGTGTCCTCGATCTTCTTCTTAACGTCGGCCGGAATCTGGCTGTCGAGGTCATGGTACGGCGCGAGGCCGACCGGGCCGACGACGTTGCCGCCCTTCCAACTGCTCGTGGGCGCGGCCTTCACGAGATCGCACACGCCGGGCACGATCAGTTTCATCGCCGACGAGAGCAAGCCCTTCTGGGCTTCGGGCACGGTCAGATACTGGTCGGTGTCCACGCCGATCGCGTATTTGCCCTTCGAGACGGTGCCGCCCAGCGCGCCATTGCCGGTCTTGCCGCCCGCACCGAAGATGACATCCACGCCCTTATCGATCATCGAGATGGCCGTAATCTTGCCCCATTCGGGGTCGTCAAACGTCTTGTCAAAGCCGACATCGCTGTGATAGACGACGCTGATGTCAATGCCCGGCTTGGTGGCTTTGGCGCCGGCCCGGTAGCCTTCGCCGAAGCGCCAGACCGGCGGGACGGCGTCGGTGCCGAGCACCGCGCCGATCTTGTTGGATTTCGACATAGACGCGGCGAGCACGCCCGCCAGGTAGCCCGACTTGTCCTCATCGAAGATGAGCCCGGCGAGGTTCTTCAGCGGAACGTCCGCGTGGTCCTTGTCATTGGCCTGGAACTGGTCAACGCCGACGAACTTGATGTTCGGGTATTTCTTGGCGGCGGCATAGGTCGCTTCGCCGAGCGCGTAGCCGACCGTAATGATCACGTCGTACTTGTTGTCGGCGAATTGGGCGATATTCTTGGCGTAGTCCTTCGAGTCGGTCGTTTCGATGAACTTGATCTCGCCAGCGTTGAGCGCTTTAGCGCCGCACTGCGCGCCTTCCCACGCCGACTGGTTGAACGACTTGTCGTCGACCTTGCCGACGTCGGTGACGACGCCGACCTTGAGGCCGGTACCGCCCGGGGCTGCGGGTGTGGGGCCACAGGCGCCGACCAGCAGGGTCAGCGCCAACAACGCAGAGACAGCCAACAGTATTCGATTGCGCATAATCGGGGTTTCTCCTCCGGTATTCAGTGTAAGTCGGACGTGCCGTGAGCGTTCGGAAAGAATCTGCGGGCGCGCACCACCTCCTTTTGAGGTTAGAATGCACACCTCCCCTTGAATGATTATAGACCAATGCCATGGATGGCGCAATTTTCGCGGCGCAGTTCGGCGTTTGCCGGAATCGGCCTATACTTACAGCCAGAGTTCGACGATCGAGGTTTTATGCATGTTGAAGCGACTAATATGGTTGCTGGCCCTGCTGTCCATCGCCGGCTGCGGCTTCTCGGGGCAAGATTCGCCCGAAACGCGTGCGCCGACGCCCGACCCGCGCCTGCTCTACCCGATCCCCGGCGCGTGCCCGCAGACGAACAGCCTGCCGCCGTCCGCGCTGCCGGACGAGCGCATGCAGCTCACCAATGCCTGGATCGGCAAAGATAACATCCTGGCCGGGTTGACGGACAGCATCGCCTGGCACAAGGGCGAAAACAGCGTCACCTGGTATAGCATCGACGGCCAGCCCGAGGTCACATCCTCGATGGTAGAGAGCGAGAAGACGCGCATCGCGACGGTCGCGTTCCTGGCCCCCCGTCCGCCGTATTACCCCTCGACGCTGACCATCCCGCTCGGCGGCTGCTGGGCGGTCAGCGCCGTCACACCCAAACACAAGCTGATCTTCACCGTCTTCGCGTACCCCGACCGGGTCGCGCGCTAACCCCGCAAGGAGGCTTGCTCATGACCGCTTTCGATCCGCGCCTGATTGACGAATGGGTGACGTTCTGGAACACGTACGACCTGACGCAGATGGACCGCCTGTTCCTGACCGACGAGCACGCGACTTACTTCTCGTCGGAGAAGCCGGGCATCGTGCGCGGCCATGACGCGCTGTTGAAGCACCATGCCGGGTTCGGCTTCGTGCCGGGCGGCAAGACGAGCGGCAACCGTCTCTGGCTGGAAGACGCCCAGCACGATGCGTTCGCCGGCAGCGCCGTCGTCACGGCGATATGGTGCTTCCAGCGCGCGGGGTCCGAGCGCGTCCAGCGCGGACCGGTGACGCTGGTGTACGTCGCCGCGCCGGACGGCTGGCGCATCGCGCACGCGAACTTTGGCAACTACCCGGCGTGACCCAGACTTCGCGGGTCTTGAAGGCCCGCGAGGTCTTTGTCGGGGCGTATACCGCAAAAGTGTCGGGGGATCAGACCCGAAGGGTTTGGACCCGGCACTATTCGCGCCAGGCGATCATGCCGTAAACCCTTCGAGTCTGCGAATGGAATGGATACCGACAGTTTAGCGGTATACCCTTGTCGGGAACTGTTTTGACAAACCTGCGGCCTCCGCTGATAATGTCGCGGGACATTGGACTGCATGATTATCTACACACTGGACGGCGTATCGAAATACTGGGGCGCATCGGTCGTGCTCGACAAGGTGTCGCTCGACATCCAGACCTACGCGCGCATCGGCCTGGTCGGCCCGAACGGCGCGGGCAAATCGACGCTGTTCAAGATCATCGCCGGCGAGTACGAGCCCGAGGGCGGCTTCATCTCGAAGAAGCGCGGTCTGACGATCGGCTACATGGAGCAGGAGCCGCGCCCCGACCCGCGCTACACGATCATCGAGGAAGTGCGCAGCGGCGCGGGGGTCGAGTTGCAGCGCATCGAGCACGAGATGCGGACACTCGAAGTGCAGATGGACGATCCGGCGGTTCACGGCGACGAGAAGAAGCTCGCGCGCGTGCTGGAGCAGCACGCCGCGCTGGTCGACGAGTTTGAGCACAAGGGCGGGCTGACGCACGAGAACCGTGTCACCGCCAACCTGCGCGGGCTTGGCTTCAGCGACGCCGACTTCGCGCTCTCGTGCGCCGCGTTGAGCGGCGGGCAGAAGAAGCTGGTCGGGCTGGCCAAACTGCTCGTCTCCCAGCCGGACCTGTTGCTGCTCGACGAGCCGGACAACCACCTCGACCTGGCCGGCAAGCAGTTCCTCGAACAGTTCATCGCCGACTACCCCGGCGCGGTCGTCATCATCAGTCACGACCGCTACCTGCTTGACGTCGTCGTCGAGGACATCGCCGAGGTCGAAGACCATCACATCACCTTCTGGGCCAACTGCAACTACTCCGAATACGCATACACCAAACGCGCCACGCTGATGCGCCAGCAGCAGATGTTTGAGATCCAGCAGAAGGAGATCAACCGCCTGGAGATGTCGATGCGGCGGCTGATGGGCTGGAATAAGGGGCAGAGCGAGAAGTTCGTGCGCCGCGCGCGCAACATCGAGAAGCGCATCGACCGCATCGAGCGAATCGACAAGCCGATACTCGAGCGCCGCACGATGGGGCTGGCGTTCAACGCGGCCGGGCGCGGCAGCAACAAGGTGCTGGAGGTCAAGCACCTCGCCAAGTCGTTCGACGGCGCCGAGGTGCTGCGCGACGTGAACCTGCTGATCTGGCAGGGCGAGCGCGTCGGGTTGGTGGGGCCGAACGGCGCGGGCAAGTCGGTCTTCTTCCGCGCGGTGCTAGGGCAGGAGGCGCAGACCAGCGGCGAGATTAAGCTGGGGCCCAGCAACGTCACCGGCTACTACGCGCAGGAGCACCAGACGCTCGACTACAACGCGACGCTCATGGACGAGGTGCGCAAGCTGAAGCCGATGAGCGAGCGCGAGGCGGCCGGCATCCTGGGGCGCTTCCTGTTCGGCGCGGAACGCTGGAACCAGAAGGTCGGCAGCCTGTCGGGCGGCGAGAAGGCGCGCCTGCAGATGCTGAAGCTGATGATGGGCAACGCCAACTTCCTGGTGCTCGACGAGCCGACCAACAACCTCGATATCCCGTCGGCCGAGGTGCTGGAAGACGCGCTCGACGACTACGGCGGCACGGTGCTGATTATCAGCCACGACCGCTACTTCCTCGACCGGATCGTCGGGCGGGTGGTCGAACTGGCCGACGGCGCGCTCACGGAGTACCTCGGCAACTACACGTACTACGTCGAGGAGAAGGAACGCCGCCGGGTGCTCGCGCTGGAGCGCGAACGGCAGGCCGACCTGGCGCGGCAGGCCAAAGCGGCGAAAAAGAAAACCCCTAAACGCACTAGTGTGTAAGTTGTCATGGAGACAAGCTATCTACCTCTACGGAAGTAGGCGTAGCCCCATGGTTCATCCAAAGCATTTGTCATACCAGAAAAGTACCAGTCCTCTTGACGTTGCGCCAACAGATTCCAGAGGGTCATTCCAAACAAGCCACCTCTTACATCGTGGGGATAGGCTTCCACCACGTGGGGCACTTCGGTTTCGAGCTTTGCCAGTATGCTACTTCCTGCCTCCACCGAGTAAATCTTTTCACCACTCAGATAGGGCTCTAGTTCCCGGACGATGGCCAAATGAAATGGTGAGCCTTGGAAGATACGAAATAGATCCCAGTGGTCCCGTTGCCCGATGGCCCTTTGCTCTTTGTCGTCAAGACTATAAAGCGGCATAATCGCTCTCCTAATACTGTTTTGATTTGATAGCGTCCCCGTGAATTTGTAATGCTGACATGTATCAAGTCAGTGGCAGAGAGTTCTTTTCATCCGTCATTATACGCGCGTCTTGATGAAATCGTATGACAAACCCGACAAGCGGTGGTATCGACTTCAACGCTGCTCAAACCGAGATGTGCCCATGTCGGTTCGTCAAAGCCGGCGGGTTTCACAAGCCTCAGTTCTCCGGCGCACCCCAGGCGATCCACGCCTTGACACGCGCCAGTTGATCGTCGCTCAACTGCCCCGGGTGGCTGCCGGTCGACTGCTTGATGACGAGCTTGCTGTTGACCGGGTCGCCGGGGACGATCACCGGGCCGCGCATGCTGCCCTTCATCGCGTCCTTGTACGACGTTAGGAACATGCCGGCCACGCCGCCGTGGCACGACTTGCACTTGTTGAAGAAGAGCGCGCCGACCGAACCGTTCCACGACAGGTCGGGCGGCCGCGAGCGGGCCGGCGTCGGCGTCGGCGCGACGTATGTGAATGTGTTCGCATCGCAGGCCGAAAGCACGAGAACGGCGAAAAGCCCCAAAAGGGCGGCCGAGACGAGGGTTCGCAACGAGGTCAGGACGTTCATACGGCCAGATACTCCAGGAGGGAAGATAGTGCGCGGCCCCGGCGGCCGGACGGTCCCAGACCGGAGGCGCGCCCGTCGCTCTATATGTTAGATGCGCCGGCGCGGCGCGAGGTTACACGCGGCGCACTACTGCCCCATCTCCTTGAGCGCCTGCTCCGCCGCTGCGCGCAGCGCCGGGTTCGACGCCGGGCTCTGCGCGAGAATGCGATACTCGGCGACGGCCGACACAGCATCGCCCTTCGCACGGTAGGCCAGCGCCAGCGCGTAGTGCGCCAGCAACTGGCTGCTGTCGGCCTGCAACGCCGCGCGCGCGACGGTGATCGCCTCGTCATTCTGACCGAGTGTTACGAGCGCCAGCGCCAGGTTCGTCTGGTAGTACGCCTGCCCCGGTGCGGCGGCGACGGCCGCGCGAAACTCGGCCAGCGCCTCGGCGGTGCGGCTCAAGTTGGCATACGCGAACGCCAGTTGCGTGTGCGACTGCGCGTCAGTGGGGTCGAGCTTGACCAGCGCCTCCCACGCCTTTACCGACTCGGCGTAATTCTGCAGCATGTCCTGCGCCGCGGCCAGGCCCTGCAGTGCCTTGCGATCCTTCGGGTCTTTGGACAGCAGTTGCTGGTAGCCCGCCGCCGCCTTCTGCCATTCCGGCACCGCATCGGCATGGCGGTTCAGCGATTCGAATGTGCGCGCCACCCACTCGTGCCCCGACGCGTCGCTTGGCGCCAGCGCAGTATACTTCTGCATCGCTGCCAGCGCGGCGGTATAGTCGTGCAGGCGGTAACTGGTCAGCCCGAGAATGAACACGAGGCGCGTGTTGGCCGGCTCCTGCCGCGCCTGCTCCTCCAGCAGCGGCACCGCCTGGCGCATGGCCGTCAGCGCCTCTGCGCTCTGCCCCTGCATCTCCAGCACGCCTGCGATACTGACCAGCACCATGCCGTCGGACGGGTCGATCGCGGCCGCCCGGCGATACTGCTCCAGCGCGGCGGCGGTCTGGCCTTGCGTCAGGTAAAGCTGCGCCAGCGCGTTGCGCGCCGTGGCGTCGCACGGGATGTTCTCGAGCACTTTGCGGTACGCCGCAATCGCGTCATCGGTGCGGCCCGCGCCGTTGTAGGCATACGCCAGACCGTAATAGCCGAGCCAGTTCTTGCCCCACAGCGTTTCCGCCTGCCGGTAGCTGGCAATCGCCGCGTCGTACTGTCCCAGCGCGCTCTGCGTGCTGGCGAGGTTTATATACAGCCCGGCGAGACGCAGCGGCGGCGCATTCAGCGCCACGGCGCGCGTGATCGCCTGCTGATAGCCGGCGGCGGCTGCGGCATAGTCGCCCTGCACGTACAACGCGCCGGCCTTCTCGCGCAGCGTGTCAATCTCGTCGAGCGTGGTCGCGGCCGGGGGCGCGGTGCGGCTCAACAGCGCGTCCGCCTCGGCATCGCGGCCGAGCTTGCGAAAGGCAGTCGCCAGATCGCTGCGCACGCCGGAGTCATCGCGCAGCTTGAGTGATTGCTCGTAGGACTTGGCCGCGTCGGCCCAGCGATGCAACTGCGCCAGCGCCGCGCCGCGTATCCACAGGTTGTCCGCGTCGGCGCGCAGGCGCACGGCCGCTTCGCTTTCGGCCAGCGCGACATCCAGCGCGTTCGAGCCGTCGGGCTTGCAGCTCCAGAGCGACGCCAGCGCCAGCATGTAGTGCGGCTCCGACCAGTTCGGCTTGAGCGCCGCCGCGCGGTTCAGGTTGGCCGTGATGTCGGTCCACTGCTCGCCGCTGGCGTACTGCGCCAGCGCCTTATAGAAGTAGGCGATCTCGGCATTGGGCGCGGGCCGCGCGGGGTCGTCGCCGATCGTGAGCAGCGCCGCATCGTACACGCTCAACGCCGTCGCGAAATCTTCCTCCGCGAACCGGATCAGTCCAAGCGCGACGAGCGTGAGGAACGCCGTCTCGCGGTCGCCGCCCTGCAGGTGAAAATCGGTCGTCGAGAGCTCATCCGGCCGCAACATGCGCGCGGGCAATGCGCCCGGCACCTGCTGCGGGCTGCCGCCCGGCAGAATGCCGCTGGCGAGCGACAGGTCCGGCCCGCGCAAGACCTCGATGCGCGGCATGATGCCCGCGCTGTCGTAGGTGCCCCAGATGACGAGCGTCGCCTTGTAGTCAGCGCCGCGCGCGCGGGCGGTGTTGATGTCGGTGTAGGTTTCCAGCACGTGGCGCACTTCGAGGTTCGGCAGTTTCAGCCGGTCGGTCTCGGTCTTGACGCGCTCGAAGATGCGTTTGCCGAAATCGATCTCGGCGCAGCCTTTGCAGGGCGCAAAATCGGCAACGACGACGATCGGCCCGGCCGGCGGCCGCGTGCGGTCATACAGTTGCCAGCCGCCCCAGCCGAGCGCGCCCGTGACCACGAGACCGAGCAGCAGCGCCGACTGCCGGCGGCGACGCGGCGTCGTCGAGCGGCGCCGCAGGTTGAACGTGGCCAGCCCGCCGAGCGCCAGCGCGGTGATGATTGCCAGCGGGAGCAGTTGGAACAGCGGCGCGAACGTGCGCGAGACGAGATCGAATGCGCTGGCGATGAATTGCAGCGCGGCCAGGAAGACGCCCAGAATCGCCATCAGCGATGCGGCAATGGTGCGGCGGTTCTCGGCGCTGGTGTTGAGCGGTAGGCGCTCACGGCCGATCAACGGCGCCAGCACCGCCGCCGCCGAGCCGAGCGCCTCGATGGCGATGGGCACATGCCCGGCCGCCGGCTTACGGATTTCGGCCGGCGCAGCCGAACCAGGCGTCGGCAGTGGGGCGGGCAACAGCGCGCTTTGCAGCGCAGCAAGCAGCGCCTTCGCGGACGGGAAGCGCTCCGCGGGCGCTTTGGCCAATGCCTTCGCGCATATCTCGGCGACCGCCGGCGGCAGTTCGGGACGGAAAGCGAGCGGCGAGGGCGGCGGCTCGGTCTGGTGGCTGGCCCGTACCTCATCCGGCGAGTCGCCGGTAAACGGCGGCCGCCCGGCCAGCATCTCGTACAGCACGATAGCCAGCGCATAGCGGTCGGCGGCGGCAGTCGGTTGATCCGGGTCCGGCGCGCTGTAGGCCGGCGTCGTGCCCGGCGCCGCCAGCCCGAAGTCGGCCAGCAGCGGCTCGCCCTGCGGCGTAAACAAAATGTTGGACGGCTTGATGTCGCCGTGCACGACACCCTGCGCGTGCGCGTAGTCGAGCGCATCGGCGACGGCCGTGCCGACGCGGATGATCTCGATGGGCAGCATTACGCCGCCGGCATCGTGCAGGGCCTTGAGCCGGTCCTTGAGCGTGGGGCCGGCGGCCAGCTCCATGACCATGTACGGCCGGCCGTCGCTGACGCCGACATCGTGCACCTGCACGATGTTCGGATGGCGCAGGCGCGCGACCGCGGCGGCCTGGCGCGCGAAGCGCGCGGCGAAGTCGGGATCGCCGGCCAGTGGCGGGTTCACCCGCTTGACCGCCACGTCGCGATCGAGCTGCGGATCGTGCGCGCGGTACACCTCGGCCAGACCGCCCTGCCCCAGCTTCGTCGTGAGCGTGTAGCGACCAACCGTATCGTTTGTGTCGTTCATATGAGTATCCCGTGCCGCGCCTCAGCCGACGGGCGCCAGTTGTGCGCGCACCGCGCCGTCCGCGAACCGCAGCCAGCGCGTGTCGCCAGGTTCCGGGCCGGCCGCCGCATCCGGCCGCCATTCGATCGCATGCAATACAGTGCGTTCCATGTGGTCTACCATGGCGCGCGCATGGCCGAAGCCCTCGACGCCGCGCATGAAGTTGAACGCGTGGCGCGCCGGCCAGTCCGGCGGCGCGACGAAATCGGCCGGGCCAGGCGCGGGACGGTACGTTGCCTGCAGCTCATCCTGCGGTTGGCGCGCCAACGCGCCGCGTGCAAGCGCCGCCAGTAGATCGAGCATCAGTTGCACGCCGTGCTGCGCGCAAATACGCTCGGCCTCGGCGTACGTCGCGCCGTCCGGGAAATCCAGCGGCAACTGCGCCACAATATCGCCGGCATCGAGCCGCCCGCTCATCGCATGCACGGCCACGCCCGCGCCGGCCCCCTCGCGAAAGACCCAGAAGAGTGGCGCCGGGCCGCGGAGGCGCGGCAGCAGGGAGGGATGCAGGTTGAGGAAGCCGTGCCGGGGCAAGTCGCGCAGCGCGCGCGGGATAAGGCGCGCGAAGCAGGAGACCAGCGCGACGTCGGCCGTGTAGCTGCCCAGCAGGCGCAGCGTGTGTGCATGCCGTAGGTCGCCGGCCTGCACCAGCGGGATGCGCGCCTGGTGCGCGAGGCGGGCGATATCCGGCTGCGCCGGTTGCAGCACGATGGCGGCGCGCGGCATGGCCGGCGGCGGTGCGATGACCATCGCCGGCGCGGCGGCGTCTTCGTCCGGCAGCACGACGGCGCGCACCGGCACGCCCGCTTCAATCAGGCGCGCTAGCGGGATGGACGACAGCGGCCCCAGCATGCCAAAGTACAGGACGTTGAGCGCCAATTGACATCCGTTCGTGGTGCTGTTATGCTGACTGCCGCGCCGCGGCGGCATTGTGGCGACCTTTGATCATGGATGGGGAGACTGACAGGCTATGGCTCGCATGGTGAAGTGCGCGAAACTCGGCGTGGAACTGCCCGGGTTGGAGCGCCCGCCGATTCCCGGCGAAATGGGCAAACGTATCTATGAGAACATCTCACAGCAGGCGTGGGAGATGTGGAAGCAGCAATCGACCCTGCTGATCAACCACTACGGGTTGAACATGCTCGATCCGGAGGCGCAGAAGTTCTTGCGCCAGCAGATGGAAAAGTTCCTTTTTGAAGACGCGGTGCAGATGCCGGAAGGCTGGTCGCCCGAAGGCGCTACACCGACCAAAGGCGGCGGCCCCGCGCCACGCAAGAAGTAGGGGGCGTTCAATTGAACGCCCGCGCCGCCTACGGCGCGCGCAGGAAAAAGTCCGGCACAATCGTAAACGACAGCCGCCGGTGCGCCTCGCGCAGGGCAGCTTCGACGGCGGCGATCGTCTCCGCACGCGCAAAGATGAAGCCGAGATAGGCGTTGCCTTCCGGCAGCGGCGTCACCCGGTTATCGAGCGGGATCGTGATGTCGATCTGCTCGATGCCGGGCACTGCCTGCGCCTCCGCCAGCCCCTCCACTTTCTTCAGGATGCCCGCGCCCGGAATCGGGATCATCATGACACCGCCGGGCGTCTGCTCGCGCTGAAACGACTCGATATCCATGCCGAGCGCACGGCGCAAGATCAGTTCCTCGAGCGTGGTGCGCTTCGAACCGAAGCGCAGCGTCTTCGCTCATAGGCCGCCGATTGATCGGCCGGCCACCTCCACCACCCACGGCCCGCGCTCGTTGACGCGCAGTTCGGCGTGCACCGGCCCCTCGCGCAACCCGATGGCGCGGCACGCCTGCGCGGCGCAGTCCGCAATGGCGTCCTGTGTCGCTGCCGGCAAGCGCGACGGCGTGACGTAGATCGTCTCCTCAAAGTACGGGCCGTCCAGCGGATCGGGCTTGTCGAATAGCGAAAGCACGGTCATCTGCCCGTGCAGTAGAATCCCCTCCAACGCGACTTCAAAGCCGGGGATATACTCTTCGATCAGCAGGTACTCGCGGTCGGCGTTCTCGTCGTTCGCGCCGCCGCTGTTGCGCGCGATGCGCCCCGCGCGCTGGAAAGCACGCACAAACTCCTCGGCGTTGTCGGCGCGGATGACGCCCTGGCTGCCGGAGAGCATCGTCGGCTTGACGACACACGGGAAGCGCACCTGCGCCGCCAATGCGTGCGGGTCGTCGTCCACGCTGACCAGTGTGCTGTGCGGCGAGGGCACACCGGCGCGCGTCAGCGCCTGGCGCATGGCGTATTTGTTGCGCGCGTTGTACGCCGCCTCGGGTGAGTTATACGACAGGTCGAGCATCTCGCTCGCCAGCGCGGCGATGATGGTCGCGCCGTCGTCCACCGGGATAATTGCGGCAATCGGGTCTGCGCGCGCCTGCTCGAAGATGCGCTGTGCAGCCGGTTGCGGCAGCTTGAAATCAACCGGCAGCGTCGGGCTCCAGTACTCGGCCAGCGGGTCCGGCATGTCGAGGCCCAGCGTGACGCGCAGGCCCAGTCGTTCGGCGGCTGCGCGAAACGGCTCGGCGCGGTACGACAGACTCGAGGAGAGCAGGATGACGCGCTTGCTCTGCGATTCGGCAGACATGGCTCTATTGTACAAGGCTGGCGGGGCGTGTCAAGCAGTTTTGCACCCTGGCTTATCCTACGACCTTCAGCGGCCCGATGTTAAGCAATACGCCCACAACGTACAGCAAGAAGCGCAACGCCCAGTGCCGCCACGAGCCGCCCGAGCCGGCGATCTGCCGCGGCGCAAATACGAACATAACGTACATGACGAGCACGGCAGCAGAACCCATGCACGCCACGAACGAGACCATCGACCATTCCGGCGTGCCGTAGGCCGCCAGCACGCTGCCGAGGTTAAAGCCGTCCAGCCCGCCGTTCATGGCGCCCGTGAATTCGGTCGACATGGCGATGATGGCCGGGGTCATCAGCACCCGCCGCAGCAGGTCCGGCGCGGGCGGTAACTTCGCCTGCAGGAAGAACGACACGCCCCATGCCAGCATCGACCCCGCAAACAACCAATCACCGAATGGCAACTGGAGCGCTCTGCCGGCCGAGTCGAACAGCAGGCCGAGCACAACGATCATCGGCAGGCGCGCGTAACCCGACGGCGTGCTGACATCCGGGTCGCCGCCCGCGGTCGGTTCCGGAGGCGGCGCGCTGCGCGACCGTGTGAGCAGGCAGGCGACCGCGCCGAGCCCGGCCACGAGGTAAAACGCCGCAACGAACAGGCGGGAAAGCAGCGGCGCGCCGGCGCTTGTGCTGTGCAATGCGCCGCCAAGTAGCCGGTTCGCCAGCGGCTCGACCACGATGAGCCAGGCGGTGAGCAGCAGATCTTCCGTTTCAAACCAACGCGTAATGGACGCAGGCATCAACTCTCCTTCGATTTGCCGGTCGTGTGGCACCGCAGCAGCCATTGGCACGCCGGCCGCACGGCCTACGTCGCCATGCTCGCCCTTGATTCCATCAAGCTTGCCCGCAGCGCCGCCATCAGCGTCGCCGTGTCGCCATGCAGCGTGCGCTTGTTCTTCGGCGGCGGTATCAGCGGCGGGCCGAACGCCACGACGACCGGCTCGCGCCGTGCCGGAAGCTCCCACGTGTCGCAGCCGCGCAGGAACGCGGGCAGGATCGGCAACTGGAACTGGATCGCCAGGAACGCCGCGCCGTCCTGCAGCGGCTCGTCGGGCAGCAGGTCGGGCGCCCAATGGCCCTGCGGGTAGATCAGCAGGAACCGCTTGCCGGGGATAATGTCGTGCTCAATGGCGCGGAAGATGGCGCGCACGCTGGCCGGATCGCCGTGCTGGAACGGGACGTGGCCCAGCCCGAGCACCAGCCCTTTGCGCGTGCCGTCGATCACGTCGCGCGCGAACGGCGAACGCAGCCAGGCCATGTCGGTGTTGTCGTCGATGCGGTTGAGCGGCGTCGTGCGCATCGTCTGCCCGGTCGTCTCGCGCACCAGCCGCTCGAGGATGAATGTGTCGGGGCTGGGGCCGCAGCGCGCCGCGCCGGTGTTCGGCACCTGCACGTGGTTGGCCGCGAGAATGAACGCCGCGCCGCCGCAGGCGCGCAGGTGCTCGCCGCCGCGCACGTCGAACCGGCAGCGGCCGATGCGGCCGTTGACGAAGCGGTAGAGCGCGAAACCGAACGGCCGTGCCAGCCACTGACCGACGGCGGTGAAAGCGTCTACGGTGTTCACGATGGGACTCCTGGCTGAGCGGCGCGGCATCGTAACGAAAGCGTCCACGCTCATTATAGCGCGGAGTCGCCCATATCGCGGGACGACGAGTCAGAAGACGAATCCACCACAGAGTCACAGAGGCACAGAGCACCAAAATGGTTTTCTCTGTGTCTCTGTGTCTTTGTGGTGTGATGGCTTGCTCTGCGCGGCCTTGTGCCAGCCGGCGTCCCGTCCTATAATCGGCGCAATCCCTACCATGCGAGGTGGCTATGGCGTTCACTCACCGTTATGATGATCTCACCTGGCCGGAAGTCAAAGAGGCGGTCGCGCGCGACGTGGTCGTTTTGGTGCCGGTCGGCGCCATCGAAGACCACGGCCCGCACCTGCCGCTGAACACCGACAACGTCATCGTCGAAGCGGTCTGCTTCGAGACGGCGCGGCGCTCAGGCGGCGACGTGCTCTCGCTGCCGGTCGTGCCGGTCGGGCTCGACGAGCACCACATGGACTTCCCCGGCACGGTCAGCGTGGACATGGAACTGCTGCTGGCCTACCTGGCGCAGTGCGCGATCAGCCTCGCCCGCCACGGCTTCAAGCACATCATGATCGTCAACGGGCACGGCAGCAACGCCAGCGTCTGCGAACTGGCCACGCGCAAGGCCGTGCTGGCGACCGGCGCCATCGTCGGCGCGATGGCCGGCAACGCCGCCGTCAACGACGCGCTCGTGCGCGACCTGCTGGCGCAGCACCGCGCCAGCGCCCCCGGCGGCATCGGCCACGCCTGCGAGTACGAGACGGCGATGATGCTCCACCTGCGACCCGAGCTCGTGCAGATGGACAAGGCGGTCCGCGAGACGGGCCAACTGGCGACCAAATACTTCAACTGGGGTGACCAGCCGGAGCCGGCCGCCTATGCATGGATGGACTGGTGGAGCCGCTTCTCACAGAGCGGCATCGCCGGCGACCCAACCGTAGCGACCGCCGAGTTCGGGCGCATCATGTACGACGAGACGTGCAACCGCATGGTCGAGCTGCTGCGCGAGTTCCGTCAGATACCGGTGCGGCCGCGCGTCGATCATCACTGATGGGGACGGTCAGCACTTCAACCCATCAGGCGGATGGGATACATGCAGTCCGGGTCACGCAGAACTTTCGTCAAAGCGAGGCGCTTGGAGACGGTGGCCGCTAGCGGCTGCGCTCAACCAGTGCGCGGATCGCCTTCGATAAGTTAGCGTCGAGCGTGCGCAGGTAGTCGGCTTGCGATTTGAATAGCGTGACCGTGTGCCGCTCAACCGTCTCAACGGCGGGCTTACGCCCTGCGCCCGCGCGCTTGCCGCCGTGTGGCACCTTGACCCGCCCCGCAAAGCGGTTGGGCTTCATCTTGGCGGGGTCGAGGGGAATTTCCAGCGGCAGTTCGTATGCGTCCAACTTGGCCGTCGCTCGCGCCCGGTTTGGGGCGCGCTTACGGGTGGAAACGTTCCTCATAGATGCTTCGCTCCGTTTGCGTGGCGCGCCGTGCGCTGATGATGCGAATTCGATGCGCGGCACGCTCGACAAATGCAATCACCAGCAGGCGATTGTCGTATGAATAGCCGATGAGCCATTCCCGCGGCTCGTCGTCGGAGTGGCGCTCATCCGCCTGTGTGTAGGCCGTCGGATCGTCAAACACGGTTGCCGCTTCTTCAAAGCTGACGCCGTGCTTCCGCACATTGGCCCGCGCCTTGGCAACGTTCCACTCGAAAGAGAAGTCGTCCTGACTCATACGAATGGTCTCGGCTGGCTACGCCTTGAATATATCATACTATTTCAAGAATGCAAAGCCGTTGTGCCGATCAACGCCGCGTCACTTTGGGGTACGTTACCTGTCGAGACAGCACTCGTCGCCCAGTCGACTTGCTGCGCGAGCACCGGCAGATGCCGGTGCGCACGCGCGTCGACCTTCATGGATAGATATACTACATCGCGTGGAAGCGGGAAACGCGGGGGCACGTCAGGTTGACGCAGCCCCCGCATTCGTTGACCATGCCCGGCAAGCGACTGTTAGCGGAAGCCCAGGATGGTGCCGCGATCGACTTGCAGCGTCACCTCGCCGGAGGTGGAACCGGCGATGATGTTGGCCGAGTAGGTGTACTTGCCCGGATTCAGGATGATGAACTGCTCGCCGGGGACACCGGTTCCGGGCGAAGCCGGAACCACGAACTCCCTGTCGTTGACATTGAAGTTCAGCGGGCGCCCCGTATAATTGCGAACCAGCAGGCCGCTCTTGCCGGGCGGAATATAGTACGGGTTGACCGGCGTGTTCACCGGCGGAGGCGACGTCGGCGTCGCCGTGGGCGGGCGCGGCGTGTTGGTCGGCGGTACCCGTGTTGCCGTGGGCGGCACTGGCGTGGCGGTTGGCGGCAGCGGCGTTGGCGTGGACGTGCTCGTCGGCGTGGCCGTCGGCAGCGGCGTGTTGGTTGCGGTGGCCGTCGGCGTGTTAGTCGACGTGGCGGTCGGCGGCACCGGCGTCGCCGTAGGCGGAACCGGCGTAGCGGTTGGCGGCACGGGGGTCGCCGTCGGCGCGGGCGCCAGCGGCCCGCACGCAGCAAGCAACAGAACCAGCATCAGGATGATTGTTGGACGGATCATTGGATGCTCCTCGCATCGGGTATCAGGTGACTGTGACGTGGATTGCCAGACCCAAGTATGTCAGACGCCTCCCGTAGTACGTGCACAGCCCGGACGGGCAATGACCAACGCGTTGGTATCACTATATGCCGATCGGCGCCAAAGTTCAAGAGTGATTTTGTTAACGAAACATTACAGCGTTGTAACAATTGCATTGCACGTTATGACGAGCGGGACAGATGTCTTATACCTGCCGCGCCGATGTTGAAGTAGAATAGCACAATACCAATCGACATATCGGTGCGTTTTCTTATCCATGAACATTCTGATCATTTGTGACGAGCCGGGCAGCGGCGAGCCGCTGCAAACTATGCTGGAGCAGGCCGGTTACTCCAGCGTACGGCTCGTTGGCGGCCCGCAGGCCGGACTGGAGGAGCTTGGCATTACCGGCCAGGCAACGCCGGCAGAGGACGTGTCGCTGATCGTGATCGAGTTCACGCCGCCGGGGACCGATGAACTGGAAGTGTGCCGGCGCATCAAAGGCGAACCGCGCCTGGCCGATATCCCCATCATCGTGCTCAACACCGATTACGACACCGCGATTCTTCGGAACGCGTTCGAAGCCGGCGTCACCGACTACCTGGCCGGTCCGCTCCGGCCGGACGAATTTCTGGCGCGTGCGCGCGCCGCGCTGAACCTGCACGCGGAGCGCGAGCAACGCAAGCAGCGCGAGCGCGAACTGCTGGAAAAGACGCGCCAGTTGGAAGCCGCTCACCGCGAACTGCAGTTGCTCGCGACGCTCGACCCGCTGACCGGGATTGCCAACCGGCGCACGTTCGAGGATTTTCTGGAGGTCGAGTGGCGGCGCGCCGTGCGCAACCGCGCATCCATCTCTCTGCTGATCGTCGATGTGGACTGGTTCAAGGCGTACAACGACCATTACGGCCACCAGGCCGGCGATATCTGCCTGCGGCGCATCGCGACCACGCTCTCCGACAGCCTCAACCGCCCGGGTGACCTCGCCAGTCGCTTCGGCGGCGAGGAGTTCGCGGTCGTGCTGCCCGACACCGACGATCGCGGCGCGTACTTCGTCGGCGAGCGGCTGCGCCGCCGCATTGAGTCGCTCGCGATCATGCACCCGGCATCGGTCATCAGCAGCTACGTCACAATCAGCGTGGGCACGGCAACCCGGCAGCCGCAGAAGGGCGACAGCACCGACGAGATGATAACTGCCGCCGACAATGCGCTCTATCGCGGCAAGCAGCGCGGCCGCAATCAGGTCATACCGGCGCCGTAGGCACGCGTGGCTCCCGTTACAGCGCCAGGCCGGACGGCTTACAGCAACCTTCAGGCATAGCGGGCACGCTCAACCATTTCGCGGTGCACAGGATATCAACAGCAATTCTCAATTTGGAGTCTGTCCACCAGGTTGCCCCCTCATCCCCGGCCCCTTCTCCCCCGCGCGCGCGGGGGAGAAGGGGAAAAGCTAACGGGGAGGGCAACGCCGCTTTCTTGTCGAGCCAGCTTGCGTGATAAGCACCAGGAGGGCCAGTTCATAGCAAGCCGGCATTGGAAAGTACCCGTCCAAAGCCAAAATGAGAATTGCTGGGATATCAACACAAAGGCACAAAGAAAAAAACCTTGCAGATGTGCTTGGTGCTTTTGTGTTGGATTCGATTGATCGTCAGGGCGTGCCGCGCGCCGGGCCGGTTGTTTCTGAAACCCGCGCTAGACCTGTTCCAGCAGGCGCCGCATGGCCGCCGCGCTGTCGCGGTAGCCGGGCGGCAACTCCTCGCCGGACATGATCGCCTGCCCCAGCGGCGAACTCTTGAAGTCGATCAGGTCGCGCGCAAAAGCGTCGGTCACCACCGTGTCGCTCTGGATGCGGCCGTCGCGCAGCGTGATGATGCGCCGCGTGGCGCTGGCAACCTCGTGGTTGTGCGTGACCGCGATCAGCGTGGTACCTTGCGCGCGATTGAGCTCGTTCAGGAGCTTCATAATCTCTTCGGTCGTCTTGGAATCGAGGTTGCCGGTTGGCTCGTCGGCCAGCACGATCGCCGGGTGGTTGGCCAGCGCGCGCGCGATCGCCACGCGCTGGCGCTCGCCGCCCGACAGCTGGTTCGGCAGGAAGCGCATACGGTGCGCCAGCCCGACCAGCGCCAGCATCTCCCGCGCGCGTGCGCGCCGTTTGCCCGCGCTCAGCGGCATCTCGTACAGCGGCGCCTCGACATTCTCCTCCGCCGTCAGCGTCGGGATCAGGTTGTGCATCTGGAACACGAAACCGATCGTCTGGTTGCGGAAGCGGTCGAGGTTGCGCACTTTAGCCAGCGCTGTGCCGTTAATCGCCACCATGCCGCTGCTGGGGCGGTCGAGCGCGCCGATGATATTGAGCAGGGTCGATTTGCCGGAGCCCGACGGGCCGACGATGGCTACAAACTCGCCGGCCCGCACCACCAGGTCGACGTTGTTGAGCGCATAAACCTTGTCGCCGTCGCCGTACACCTTGGTCAGCCCCGTCGTCTCGACGATGATCCGTGCCTCGCTCATGACAGCCCCCTGTTCGTTAGCCGCCGGAAGACGGCCGCCGCCGTGCCCGCCAGAATCACGACGGCGCACAACCCAACCAGCGCCCACTTGAGAGTGGTGAACGCTGCGGTCGTCTGGGCGATGCCAGCCATGCGCGCCGGGTAGTTCGCCAGCATCACGACCAGTCCCGCGTTTTCGGAGTAATCGGCCAGCAGATAGACCAGTGGCAGGCGCGCCAGCCGCCGGTCCCAGCGGCCCGGCCGGGCGGCGCCCCAGGCCAGCGCGATCAGCGCGCCCAGCATGAGCGCCGACACGAGCGGGTAGAGCATATCGACAACGGCGACCGACAGCGCGTAAAGTCGCCGCCCGTCGTCGCCGAGCGCATCCAGCGCCGCATACCCCTCGGCAGCCGTCCACGACCAGCGCGTGTCGGGCAGCACGACGGCCAGCGCGGCCGGCCCGGCCCAGGCGCGCAGGGCCGGAAACACGGCCAGTGTGAACAGCGCAAACAGCCCGATCGGCAGCAGCACCCGCGCATTGGCGAACTGCGTCATGACGGCGCGATCGTAGGCGCTCAACAACCGCGCGATCCCGAACGGCGTATCGCGGTCTGGCGTGTTCATAGGCCCGGTGTTTCCTTGCGGGCGCGTTTGTCCTCGTACATCCGCGCATCGGCCAGCTTCAGCGCCTCCTGCAAATCGCCGTGCATGGCCGTCGCAGTCCCCAGCGACAGGCTGAGTGGAACGCCGGCCTGCGCCCGGTTCGCCAACGCCACGTTTTCGCGGATGCGCCCCATCACTTGCGCGGCGCACTCCGCATCGGTTTCCGGCAGCACCAGCACGAACTCATCGCCGCCCATCCGCGCCAGGATGTCCGACGCGCGGAACGCCGATTGCAGCACGCGCGCTGCGCGTCTCAACAACTCGTCGCCCGCCGCGTGGCCGAGCCGGTCGTTGGTGGTCTTCATGTTGTCCAGGTCGGCGACCAGTATACTGATCGGAAAATCGCGGCTCGTCGCCAGGCGTTCCAACTCGGCTTCCAGGAACGACCGGCTATATACACCCGTCAATGCGTCGTGCGTGCTGATATAGCGCAGTTGGTCTTCGGTCTGTTTGCGCTCGGTCAGGTCGGTGATGACGGCGATCGCGCCGGCGGCGCCGCCCTGCGGGTCGCGCGGCACGGCAACAATCTGGGCGGGCAACAGCCGGCCATCGGCGCAGACGAAGCACAACTCGTATGTGCTGGGCTGCCCGGCCATCCGCGCCGCGCGCGCCGCGACGAGCCGCTCGCGGTCTGCGGGGGCAACCAACTCGTCCGGCCATTGGCCCGAGAACGACTCGGGGGCATAGCCCAGCATGCGTGCGCACGCCGCGTTGGCAAACTCGATGCGGCCCTCGCGATCCGTTACAAACAGTCCCTGCCCCATCGTGTTCACCACGGTCATGGCGAAATCGCGCTGTGCCTGCAACGCTTGCTTCAGGCGGTTCTGCTCGGTCATGTCGCTAATGACCGCCACCGAGCCGCCGTACTCCTTGCCGTTCCAGCGCGGGACGCCGGTGATCTGCACCTCGACCCGGCGGCCATCACGGTGCAGATATACCGCCGGGCACGTCGTGATCTTGCCGCGCCGGCGGTCGCTGGCGGCCTGCGCCCGTTCCTGCTCATAGTCGGGGGCGGCGATATCCGCCTGGCGCTTGCCGATGATCTCCTCCGGCGAACGCCCGACGGTGCGCACGAACGCCGGGTTGACGTACTCAAAGCAGCCCTGCGCGTTCGTAACGGTCAGGCCCTGCCCGATGGTATTCAGCACCGAGGTGGCGAAGTGGAACTGCACCTCCAGCTCACGCTCCAGTTGCTTGCGCTCCGTCACGTCATGGACAATGGTGTACAGCAGGTTGCGCCCGCCGCTGCGCACCGGGGTCGTATAGACCTCGACATCGCGCTCCGCGCCGGACGCCATGCGTTGGCGCACGAAGAGGTGTCGCAGCAACCCGCTCTTGGCGTGCTGCATACTCTGATCCAGCTCGGCTGCTGCGAGTACGTTGATATCCTTCATGTTCATCGTGTGCAGGCGGTCGAGCAGGTAGCCGTAGAAGCGGCTGGCCGCCGGGTTGGCGTCCACAATCGCGCCGGTCTCCGGGTCGAGAACCAGCATGACGGCCGAATGCTCGGTGAACATCTGGCGGTAGCGCGCTTCACTTTCGCGCAGCGCATCCTCGCTCCGTTTGCGCTCGGTCAGGTCCGTGAGCACCGCGATGGCGCCGGTACTGGCGCCCGCGGCATGCCGTGGTGCGCCGCCGAGCAGCACGGGCACCAGGCTCCCGTCGGCGCGGACACAGCGGACCTCGCAGGTGGCTTCGCGGCCCGCGCGCCACGCCGCCAGCACGTCCGCCAGCGCCCGCCGGTCTGCGGAGTGCAGCATGGCTGCCAGCGGCTGGCCCGGAAACGCAGCACGCGGATAGCCCAGCAGCCGCTCACAGGCCGGGTTGACAAATTCGAAGCGGCCCTCGCGGTCGAGGACGGCCACGCCCTGGCCCATGGCGTTGATCACCGCGATGGCGAAGTCGCGTTGACGCTCCAGTTCCTGCTCCATGCGCTTGCGTTCGCTCAAATCCGTGACCACAGAGATCGCCCCGGCGAACTGGCCGTCCACAAAACGCGGCACACCGGTGACCTGCGCTTGCAGAATGCCGCCGTCGCCGCGCCGGTAGTTGATTTCGTGGGTCGCCGTGCCGCCCGCCGCGAGATCGGCTCGCAGCTGCGCGTGCATCGCCATGCTGCCGGATGCGACGAAGTCGCTCGGCTGCTTGCCGATCACGTCCGCTGGTGCGCAGCCCAGCAGGCGCGCCATGGCCGGATTGACGAACTCATACGCGGCCCGGGCATCCGTCACCGCCAGCCCCTCGCCCATGTTGTTTACAACCATCAGCGCGAAGTCGCGCTGTTTCTCCAGTTCTTGTTCCAGGCGCTTGCGCTCGGTCAGGTCGGTCACCACGGCGATCGCGCCCGCGTACTGCCCGTCCCTCCAGCGCGGCACGCCGGTGACCAGCGCGGTCACGATCGCCCCGTCGCGGCGGCGGTAGCGCGCTTCGTACGACGTGGTCTTGCCCTGCATGCGGTCGGCGCGCGCCTGCGCCAGCATGCCCGCGTCGCCCGGCGCGGCAAAGTCGACCGGGCATTTGCCGATGATCTCGTCAGGCGCATAGCCGATAAAGCGCGCATAGGCCGGGTTGACGTACTCGATGCGCGCATCGGCGTCGGTGGCCGTCAACCCCTGTCCCATCGTGTTCACGACGGCCAGCGCAAAGTCGCGCTCGCGCTGCAACTCGCGTTCCAGGCGCTTGCGCTCGGTGATATCCCGCGCGGATGCGTACAGCAGCTGCTCGCCGTCCCATGTCAGCCCGGTCGCCGTGATTTCCACGTCCCGAATGCCGCCGTCTTTTCGACGGTGCCGGGTTTCGAACGTGCTGGGGTGATCCATGGACCGGTTGACCTGCTCGATCAGTTCAGCGCCACTCCACCTGACGTCCCAGTCGGCAACCGTCAGCGCGCGCGCTTCGTCGGCCGTGTAGCCCAGCTGCGACAGAAATGCGTCGTTCCACTCGCGCAGGCGTCCCTGCCGGTCAATCACATGGATGGCGTCGTGCGCGACCCGCATCAGTCGCACGTATCGCTCGCGCTCCTTTTCCACGGCGTGTTCGCGCCGCACTTGCGCATTGACGTCGGTGAGGGTGGTGACCACGGATTGCAGCGCGTCGCTGCCCGAGGCGCGGATGGGCTGCGTGTTCAGCAGCAGCCACGAGCACTCGCCGCCCGGCCGTTCGATGCCGATGGGCGCGCTCTGCTGCGGTTCGCCGGTGCGCAAGGTGATCGATGCCGGGTGCTCGTCATGCGGCAGCGGCGATCCATCGGCGCGGATTGCACCCACGCACAGTGTCGCACACCCCTGCCCAACGATCTGGTCGGCCGGGCGCCCCAACAGGCGCTCGGCGCCGGCGTTGCAGGCGGTGATGACGCCGCGGGCATCTTGCACCAGCACGCCATCACCCATGGTGGCGAGCACGGACTGCAGGCGTGCTTCGCTCTGGCGCAGTTGCGCAGCGGCCTGCTGGCGCTCGGCCAGCGCCTGGCGCGTGGAACGGAGCGCCAGAAATGTCAGACCGCCCTGCGCCACCAGCAAAGCTGTAAACGTCACCCACTGCGTCACCGTCAAGGTGTAGTCCGGGCGCGGCAGCCAGCCGGCGTTTTCGGCGCCGATCAGACCGAGGATGGTTAGCGATGACAGCACGATTCCGACCACCAGGCCGCGCAGGTCAAACAGCAGTCCGAACCCGACCACCAGCACGCCGAAGCCCATCGCCACCGGCGTGCGGATTGTGCCCAGCGCGACGACGGCCGCCGCCACCGTGAACAACGCCGCGACGGCCAGCATGATGCTCGCCATCTGCACGCGCCCGCGCCGCATCAGGAAGCGCGCCAACAGCACCAGGACCACCAGCAGCGCGTCGACGGCGCTGACCTCCCACGGCGTGCGGCCGCCGATCAGATTGCCCGCAATCGCCACGGGCACGGTAAACAGCAGGATATTCAAGGCATAGTTGAGGATGCTCGCGCGATAGGACTTTGCTTCGGCGTCGGGGAAGACCGGTGCGGCCAGCCAGCGGCGTAGTCGGTGGATCATGGGGTGCGGCCTCACGCTGTGTCCAATGTCGTTTGGCGTCGATGGTGGATGCCGGTTAGCGCGGCGGCCGGCGAGACGATCTTGCGGGCGCGCGTGTCTGTGACCATGCGCTCGTCGGCCTGGGTGAATGCGTCCGGCAGCGCGCCAGACGCCGCCGTCGCGACCCCGGTCGAGAGGCCGAGCGGCAATGGCGGCTGCGCCCGGTTCGCATCCGTCAGGCTGGCGCGGATGCGCGTCGCCACCTGGTCGGCGCGCTCCGTATCCGTGCGGGGCAGCAGGAGCACGAATTCGTCGCCGGGGAGGACCGGTGGTGCGAGCCGGCGGGTGGGTGCGTTCAATGTCGTCGTGATTCGCCGCGTTTCATCGTCCGGTGCAGGGCCGCGCCTATTCGTAACGCAGCGCCTCGATCGGCCGCAGGTTGGCCGCGCGCCACGCCGGGTACACGCCGCCGATTACGCCGAGCGCGACCGCCAGCAAGAACACCTGCCCGAACATCTCCGCCGAGTAAGCCGGTGTGAGCATCGCGCCCATCGTCGGCTCCAGCGTGAACAGCCCGGCCAGCCCCATGCCGAGCGCGATGCCGGCCAGCGCGCTCAGTACGCTCAGCGCCAGCGACTCGACCAGCACCATGCGCACAACCCGCCCGCGGCTCCAGCCGAGCGCGCGCAGCACGCCGATCTCCTGCGTGCGCTCGAAGACGCTCATCAGCATCGCATTGGTCATCACGATGCCGCCGACGATCACGGTCAGTACGATCAGCGCGTTGAGCGTCGCGTAGGTTACGGCCATGTCGTTCATGCGCTGGGTGAAATTGGACGGGCGCGAGACGATGATCTCCGGGTACTCGGCCTCCAGCGCCAGCGCGACCGCATCGATGCGAGCCGGGTCGGCCACCCGAAAGCCGAGGAACGACGCCTGCCGCGTCTTGTTGAAGCGCTCCTGCGCATCGCGCAGGGTGATGACGCTGCCGCCGTCCTCGAACGACACGCCGTTCTCGTAGATGCCGACGACCTCATAGCCGGAGCCGCCGATCTGCAGCTTGTCGCCGATGTTCTTCTTGGCGCTGCGCGCCAGGAAGCGGCCGAGCATCACCTCGCGCGGGCGCTCGATCAACCGCCCCTCACGCAGGCGGTAATGCGTGAGGTACTCGTCGCTTGGATCGACGCCCCACACGATCAGATACAGCATGTCGGGCGCGGATGTGACGCCCATCACCAGCTTGGACACGGAACGGATGTCCGGCCGCAGGGCGATCCGGTCGGCGATGCGCTCATCGATCTTCGAGAGCGACGCATCGGAGACGCCCGCCTCCTCGGCCAGCAGGTCGATCTGGCCGGCGCCGCCCAGTTGTGTGAAGAGCACGGTGAAGCCGTTGACGATGGCAATCAGCGCGACGATGAAGCCGACGCCAATGCCAATGCCAAGCGTCGTCACCAGCGTGCGCGCGGGGCGACGCCAGAGATTGCGCAGCGCGCTGCCGGTGAGGCGCGCGAGCAGCCGGCTGGCGGGGCCAAGCTCGCCGCCGACGCCCGACTCGCGGCGCATCGCCTCGATCGGCTGTAACTGCGCCGCGCGCCAGGCCGGGTACATGCCGCCGACCGTGCCGAGCATCAGCGCAATCACCATCGCCTGGCCCATCATGGCCGGCGTCAGCGTGCCGCTCAGTATCGTTTGCGTGGCCGGCGAGAGGCGCGCCGCCTCGATCAGCGCCCAGCCGAGGGCAATGCCCGCCAGCCCACCGGCCGCGGCCAGCGCCAGCGATTCGCCGAGGATCAGCGCCAGAATGCGGCGGCGGCGCCAACCCAGCGCCCGCAGCACGCCGATCTCGCGCGTGCGCTCGATGACGCTCATCAGCGTCGTGTTCATCATGCCAAGCCCGCCGACCAGGACGCCGAACACACCGAGGAACCAGCCGAAGCTGCTGTATAGATCCAGCATTTCGGTCTGGCGCGTCTGCTCGCCGGAGCGCGTGGCGGCCAGGTCCGGCCAGCGCGTTTCAATCTCCGCCCGCACCGCGTCGATCTGCCGCAAATCCTTAAGCCGCACGTTGTAGTAGTTGACCGTGCGCGGCTTGCCGAACGAACGCTGGGCATCTTCCAGCGTGATTACGGCGCCGCCATCCTCGATCGCGGCGCCGGTCTCGTATATGCCGACGACGGTGTAGGAGTTTTCGCCGATGCGGAAGCGGTCGCCGACCGTCTTCTTGAAATTACCGGCGGTTAGCTTGCCGATCATCACCTCGCGCCGGGTGCGCAGCGGCTCGCCGGCGATCACGCGGTAGTGCGCCAGCGTGAAGCCGCGCGGGTCTTCGCCGATCACGAAGAAGTACGGGATGTCCGGCATGGTGAGCATGCCGACCACCGTGCCGCAGACCGCGTCCACGTTGCGCATGCCGCGCAGTTCCTCGCCGACGGCGTCATCCACTGAGCTCATCAGCGCAAGGATGGCGTCTTCCTCGGCAACCATCAGGTCGGCGCTGGCCGAGGTGAACACGGTCTTGAACCCGCCGGCCATCCCTTCGCCGAACGCGCCGAGCGCGACCACGGCGGCCACGCCGACGGCGATGCCGAGCACGGTCAGTAAGGTGCGGGTCTTGCGCCGCCACAGATTCTTCAGAATCATGGGTGGATCATGAGTGAAGGCAGATAGACAGCACGGCACGTACAGAGATCAGTCGACCTTGTCGCCGCCGCAAACTCTCCCTGTGACACATGCGGGGTGCACGAGCCATAAAACGTATCGGGCAACATCACGTGGCGCGTGTTGGAAAGGTCCCCCTGGCGGTCGCTATCCAAAGTGGCCTATGGTCAATTGTAGCGCATTTGGAGTCTAAAATGAAGTGCGGGCGGAGTTTGGGTGCACAGATGTAGGGCAGAACAACTAAGCTGCCACACAGGTGCCACCATCGTCACTCCCGCGAAGGCGGGAGTCCAGAACAGAACCTCTGGATGCCCGCTTTCGCGGGCATGACGGCTTGTTGGCCCAATAGCCGCCCCAGAACTGAAATGCACCGGAGTTTTTTCGCCAGGCCTTTCCAGGGGACGCCCTATGCGCGGTGAGAACGCAGTGCTGACGCGCGGGGTTGAGGTGCCGGAGCGGTCGGTCTAGTCGGACTTGCGCGCTTTTCGCGCCCGCCCGCTCCGGCGCGGCTTGCGACGAACGAAGATCGCTGCGTCGGCCATGCCGTCTATGGCAGGCAGCGCCCGCGCGCCCGCCAGCAGCGCGTCCTTCTGCGCGCGCGGCAGCGCCTTGATGCGCCGCTCCAGTTTGAGCGCGCTCATACGGTCGCTCGCCTCCCACGCGGCAACCAGCGCGACCGGGCCGTTCATGCGCGTGTATTTCGCGCCCCTGCCGGCGTTATGCTTGGCGACCCGCGCCTCCACGTCCGCGGCGTAGCCGGTGTAGAGCGCGCCGTTGGCGCAGCGAACGATGTAAACGAAGTGGGGCATGTCAGTGCGGCAAGCATAGTGGGTAAAATCCCAAAGCCCAAATTCCAACTCCCAACTTCCAAATCCCAACCGTTAGAGCAGATTCCGATTGAGTTCATAGTTATGCTGCGAGCGATCAGTTCGTCATGCCGGCGAAGGCCGGCATCCAGACGGGCTGTTCTGGACTCTGGCTTTCGCCGGAGTGACGAGTTGGTGTACCGGCAGTACAAAGCCAATTGGAAATCGCTCTAGGCGTGATTGGACGCCTTGCGGTTATGCTATACTGGCTGCACGCTATCGCGGAGGGATTTTTATGGGTGTCATCGAGCAACGCATACGAGAACTGGCGATCGAGTTGCCGTCGCCGTGGAACGTGCCGGCGCAGTTCAACTTCGTCACCGTGGCGCTTCACGGACGCACGGCGTACGTCTCCGGCCATGGACCACTGGCGGACGGGCGGATCCTCTACCGGGGTCAGGTGGGCCGCGACCTGGGCGAGACCGACGCTTATGCCGCCGCGCGCGCGACGATGCTGTTAATGCTCGCATCACTGAAGCAAGCCCTGGGCAACCTGGATCGCATCACGCGCATCGTCAAGGTCTTCGGCATGGTCAACGCGGCGCCCGACTTTGACCGGCATCCCGCCGTCATCAATGGCGCGTCCGACTTGCTCGAAACGCTCTGGGGTCCGGAGCGCGGCAAACACGCGCGTTCGGCCGTCGGCATGGCCAGCCTGCCGATGGGCATCGCCGTCGAACTGGAAATGATCGCCGAGTTTGCGTAGCGCAAAAGACAAAATCCTTTACCGCAGAGGGCGCAGAGAACGCAGAGAAACCCCAGCGCTTTTCTCTGTGCTTCTGTGGCTCTGTGGTGCTCTTTTCGCGCCACGCAAAATCGAAAACCGTCTAAACCGCAAAGGACGCAAAGCACGCAAAGGAAAACCTTTCGCCGCAGAGAGCGCAGAGGACGCAGAGAAAAAAACGGGTTTACTCTGCGTGCTCTGCGGTTAGTCTCTTTTGGATTTCCTTCGTGCGTTCGAGGATAAGGAGTGCCAATGCCCCGCTACGCGCCCGCCAATTCGCTTGAATCGCCGCGCTTCAGCGGCGTGCGCACGTTCATGCGCCTGCCGCATGTGACGGACACGGCCGGCGTGGACTTCGCCGTCGCCGGGCTGCCGTTCGACACCGGCGCGTCGTGGCGGGTCGGCACCCGCTTCGGCCCGGAGTCCGTCCGCTCGCAGTCCGCGCTCCTGCGGCCGTACCACCACGCGCTCGACGTCAACATCTTCGACCATCTTTCCGGCGTCGATTACGGCGATGCGCCCGTCGTGCCCGGCTTCATCGAGCACTCGTACGAGAAGATCGAGGCATTTCTCCGGCCACTGCACGACGCCGGGGTGACGCCGATCACCATCGGCGGCGACCACTCGGTCGTGCTGGCCGAACTGCGCGCCGCCGCCCGCAAACACGGGCCGCTCGGACTGGTGCAGTTCGACGCGCACGGCGACGTCTGGGATTCGTACTTCGGGCACAAGTATACGCACGGCACGCCGATCCGCCGCGCCGTCGAGGAAGGATTGCTCGATACGCGCCGCGTCATTCAGGTCGGCATGCGCGGCCCGCTGTACGCCCCGGACGATATCCAGCAGGCGCGTGACTTCGGCTTCGAGGTGCTGGTGGCCGACGACGTGCGCGCGCTGGGCATCCCGAAAGTGATTGATGCTGTCCGCCGCACGATCGGCGACGGCCCAACCTTCCTCTCGTTCGATATCGACTTCTTCGATCCGGCGTATGCGCCCGGCACCGGCACGCCGGAGGTCGGCGGGTTCACGAGCGCGGAGGGGCAGCAGGCGCTGCGCGGCCTGACCGGCCTCAACTTCGTCGCGTTCGACGTGGTCGAAGTGCTGCCGTCGTATGACAACGCCGGGCAGATTACCGCGCTGCTCGGCGCCAATGTTGCGTGGGAAATGATCGCCCTGCTCGCCTGGCAGAGAAAGCACATTCGATGAAACGTCCGATTCTGCTCGACATCCCCGAGTCGTTCGACACCGAGCGCCTGACGATCCGCGCGCCCCACTTCGGCGACGGCGCGCCAATGAATGCGGCGATCCAGGAATCCATCGCAGAGTTGCAGCAATGGATGCCGTGGGCGCAGACGCCGCCAACCGTCGAGGACTCCGAGGAGTTCTCGCGGCATACGCGCGCGCAGTACCTCGAGCGCCGCGACTTCGGCATGCGCCTGTGGCTGAAAGACACGGAAACGTTCGTCGGCGCCAGCGGTCTGCACGCGCACGATTGGATGGTGCCCGCGTTCGAGATCGGCTACTGGTGCCGCACGCGCTTTGTGGGGCGAGGCTACATCAGCGAGGCCGTGCGCGCCATTACCCGCTTCGGCTTCGAGATGCTGGGCGCGGAGCGCATCGTCATCCGCTGCGATGCACTGAACACCCGCAGCGCGGCGGTGGCGCGCCGTTGCGGCTACACACTCGAAGGCATTACGCGCTCCGATTCGCGCGCGCCCGATTCCGGCAGTCTGCGCGACACCATGGTCTTCGCCATGCTGCGCGGGGAGTTCCGTCCATGACCGTTCACACCTTGCCGTTCGGACGCGAGACGCTTCACGGCCACTTCAGCCCCGACCTGCCGCCCGTTCTGCGCATCGCCGACGGCGACAGTGTCCACTTCACCACGTTCGACCCGTCGTGGCGCTACGACCCGTTCCTCGGCATCCGCGACCCGGACTTCGCGCGCCACCCCGAGTTGGACCGCGGACATGCGCTCTCCGGCCCAGTCTACATCGAGGGCGCACGGCCGGGCATGACGCTGGAGATCCAGATCGGCGAACTGCGCCCTGGGCGGGTCGGCTGGACCGGCGCGCGGCTCTACGGGCACCTCGGCATCACCCGGCACGCGCGGCTGGAGTGGCAGATCGACGCCGAGACCGGCACCGCGACCGACCAGTACGGGCATGTCGTGCGCCTGTCGCCGTTCATGGGCGTGATGGGCAACGCGCCGGGCGCGCCCGGTGTGCACAGCACCACGCCGCCGCGCCGCGTCGGCGGCAACATGGACCTCAAGGAACTGGTCAGCGGCAGTACGCTCTACCTGCCGATCGAGGTGGATGGCGCGCTGTTCAGCACCGGCGACGGGCACGCCGCGCAGGGCGACGGCGAGGTGAGCGGCACGGCGATCGAGTGCCCGATGGAGCGCGCCGTGCTGACCTTCCGTCTGCGTGACGACATGCCGCTTAAGATGCCGCGCGCGTTGACGCCCGCCGGCTGGATCGCCATGGGCTTCGACGAAGACCTGAACAAGGCGGCCGACCAGGCGCTCGACGGCGCGCTGGATCTGATCGTCGCACAGACCGGCGCGGAGCGGCCGGAGGCGCTGGCGCTGGCCAGCATGCTGGTCGATCTGCGCGTGACGCAGATCGTCAATCAGGCGCGCGGCGTGCACGCGATCGTGCGGCCGCTAGTCGCTAGCAACTAGCACCTAGCCGCTAGCTGCTAGCGGAAGGGGGCTTTGCCATGCACCAGTCAATGCTGGAGCGGATACAACGGCTTTCAGGTGTAGCGCTCGTGGTATTGGGATTGCTGAGCGCGTTGGTCATTATCTATGGAACTGTATCGCTGGACTTAAAACCTGTCGACAGTACGGCACCAACCAGCAGAAAATACGCTTCTCGCATTGCTGAACTTCGCTCTGCGTTGGGGGTCAATCTGGAGGACGGGCTATGTGATGCACAAAGCGGATGTTCTGCTTATTTGCCTGGCAATACCATTACGTTGACCGTCGCGGAATTCGTTAACAAAGTTGGCTCGCCAACTCTTGTTATTGGCCATAACTTGCCTGGCGCCAGAGTTGAGACTTACAGAGTCCATCTGTACTACATCCAGCTAGGGCTTGAAGCAATCTTCGATCGCCGAGCGGATGGGAAACTCGAAATGACGCCTGACATGACGTTCATCGAAGTCTGGTTCTATGATGCGCATACGCTTGATGAAATGAAACGAGCGATGGACAAAGATTATCAAGGATTTTGGCTTGAAATAGCACGTAGATGGACTGGATTTGGCCCTATCCCGTTTTTGATTCGTTGACCAGTTCAAACAGGGGGCAAGCGTCGGCCACCGTTGTTGGCACATTGATAGGCTGCTAACTGCGCATCGCCGACTGAGCCTCTGCCGCAATTTGCTGTTGAGAGCGTTCTCTATATCTATGCTTGATGTCTGGCACACCGTATCGTCACTCCGGCGAAAGCCGGTTCCCAGTGGAGCCGATCTGGATGCCGGCCTTTGACGACATGGCGATCTGCGCATGTTCGGCCACAGTTCGTGTGAAAACAAAAGCCGGCGAGGCCAGAGTGGCCTCGCCGGCTTTTTGATAGACGCAAATCGATTGACAGGCCGCTACCCGACTGGTATTAGCAAGAATATCTCATCGTCGCGGATCTCGACCGGGTAGGTCTCCAGCCGCGCGTTCGGGTCGACCAGCAACTGCCCGGTGGTGACGTTGTACTGGAAGCCGTGCCACGGGCAGGTCAGCGTGTCGCCGTCCAGCGTGCCGGTCGCGACCGGGCCGCCGCGATGCAGGCACTGGTTGCAGAGCGCGTACCACTGTCCCTTGTGGTGGAACACACCGATCGACTTACCCGCGTGCTCGATCAGCCGCCGGTCGCCGTCGGCGATCTCGCCGGTGCGCGCCACACGCACCGCCTTGCGCGGCACTGCCTTATCCTTGTCCACTTCCAGGTGTACCGCTTCGCTCGACAGCGATTGGACCTGCGCTTCGTCAATGGGTACCAGCGGCTCGAACGTCTCCTCTTCGCGCTCGTGGCCGTAGGCGCGCGCCAGCATTTCAAGCAGAAGCATCATCAGCTTGTGCCACGCGTCGATCGCCTGCAGTTCAAAGTCCTCGTCCGTGTGGCGCAGCTCTTTCGTGAGCGCCTCGGCGACGGCATGCGACATGAAGCCGACCTGGCCGATCACGTAGCGCTCGGCGATGTAGATGCGCGGGTCGGCGCCGCGCGAGGTATGCGCCCGGCCCACGTAGTCGACGTAGCTGGCGTATTCGTCGTCGAACACGCCGTCGGCGGTGCGCAGCCAGAAGTTCGCCTGGTGGCGCATGCGCATCTCCAGGTACGGCTGGTCGATGGCGCCATCGCTCTTGAGGAAGAACTTGCGCGTCGGCGGGTAGCGCAGCACGTGCGCATAAAACTTGTCGACGATCTCCGTGACGTGCTTCGCGATGATCGGCTTCGTGCGCCGGATCGTCTCGGCGTCCTCGGCGGTGAAGCCGACGAAGTCGGACAGGTAACGGAAGTAGCGCCCGTGCTCCGCCGACACCTGCAACTTCTGGTCCTCGTGCAGCATTCTGAGCGTCATGAATTCCCTCTCCCGTGTGCGGTACCCGGTCGCGTTATGCGTCGGGGGAGTGCGTCGTCCTACAGCCCCGCGAAGTACGTGACGACGGCGTTGGCGTAGCCGCGCGCGATCGCCCACTGCCCGCCCTCCGAGGCGAGGAGCTGCGCCTCGGCCGGGTTCGACACGAACAACGCCTCGCCCAGCACGCCCGGCATGGCCGTGGCGCGCGGGTGGCCGCGCCGCTGCTCCGGCCCCAGCACGTACAGGTGCCCGCGGACACTGCGATAGCTATACAGCCACGCGTCGTCTTTCACGCCGCGAGCCTGCGCTTCGTAGCCGATGTCGCGCAGGCCCTGCATCAGATTGGCCTGCACTAGGTCGGCCAGTTTGGCGCTCTGCGCGGCGAACGCGCGATCCGAGCAGTAGTAGACCTCGACGCCCGATGCGTCGGCGTTGACCGAGCCGTTGTGGTGCATGGAGATAAACAGATCGGCCTTGCTGTCGTTGGCCATGTCCACGACGTCCAGCAGGTCGTCGCGATAGTTTGTGCGGCCATCGGCATTGGAGTCGTCGCCGTGCCCGGAACGGTACTCCTGCTCGCGCGACAGCACGACGCGCAGGCCGCCCGCGCGCAGCAGTTCGGTGGTCTTGAGCGCAATCGAGAGCGACACGCTGGCCTCGCGCACCTGCGTGCCGTCGGCCAGGTACGATGTCGCGCCGCCGTCGCCACTGCCATGCCCCGGGTCAAGGAAAACGGTGTACGTGCGCGCCGATGTTTGCGCGGAGGCTGGCGACGCCGGAAGCACGGCGACATTCGTGATGCATACGAAACATGCGGCGGCCAGCGCCGCAAGACACCTGCGGTAGCTTTGTTTCATGAGGGTTCGGAATGATCCTTACCGGCGCGGCGTGGCCGCGCGCAGGCTGGCATACGGGTTGATGGCGCTCGCGGCCTTGCCCGGCGAGCAGCGGGCGCACGCATAGGTGTTGCCCGCCGGATAGTGCAACTCGAAGTGCAGGTGCGCCGGCGTGCCGGCGGCGTTGCCGGTCTTGCCGAGCGTGCCGACCACCGTGCTGGTGTTCACGCGCTGCCCCGGAGAGACGTACACGCGATCGAGGTGACAGTAGAAGAACAGGTAACCGGACGCATCCCGGATCCAGACTGTGTTGCCATACACATTGTACGGGCGCGCGTACGACACCACCGTGCCGCTCGTGCAGGCGTAGAGCGTGCTGCCGCGCGGCGCGAAGATGTCGATGCCGTCGTGCGCGCGCAGCCACGCGCGCAACCGGTGATTGTACGGCAGGATCGCGCCAACGCGCGAGACGTGCCAGTTGTTGAAGATCCAGTACAGCCCGCGCCGGATCGGGAACGCCATCGGCACCACGCCGCGGTACGGGTCGACGAGCGTGGCGGCACCGGACGGCGCCGGCAACATAGCCGCCAGTGTCATGGCCGCGATGGCGGCGGCGCCGGATTTAAGAAACGCGCGACGGGTCAGCGGAGATTGTTCCATGGACTCTTGCATCTTCGCACGAATACAGATACAATGCAAAGCCATTATACTGCCAATCGCGTGCGGCCCGTGTCCGAGCGCGCACGTTTGGTGAGGGCAGCACGGCGCGCATGGACATCAACCAGATCACCTTCGGCGTTATTGGCGGAACCTCCGTTCTGCTCTACGGTATGCGGCTGGCCGGCGACGGCCTGCAGCAGGCCGCCGGCACGCGCCTGCGCCACCTGCTCAGCACGCTGACAAGCCGGCAGTGGCTGGGGGTGATCGTCGGGGCGGTAGTCACGGCGTTCCTGCAATCGTCGTCGGCCACCACCGTCATGCTCGTCGGCTTCGTGAGCGCGGGCTTCATGGGGCTGGAGCAGACCATCGGCGTGATCCTCGGCGCCGATATCGGCGCGACCGTCACCGTGCAGTTGCTGGCCTTCAATATCACGCAGTATGCGCTCGTGCTGGTTTCGCTGGGCGTACCACTGATGCTGGCGACCCGCCGCAAACCGTACAACTACCTCGGGCAGGTCTTCCTCGGTTTCGGGTTTATCTTCCTCGGCATCAAATTGATCAGCGACGCGACGGCGCCGCTCAAGGACCTGCCGGCCGTTCGAGACATCGCCATGGGGCTGGCCAACAACCCGGTCTGGGTGATCTTCCTGGCGGGCCTGCTCACGGTCATCATCCATTCGAGCGCCGGCACCATCGGGCTGGCGATCACCTTTGCGTCGCAGGGATTGGTGCCGCTGGAGTTGGCCCTGCCGATCGTGTTCGGCGCCAACGTCGGCACCAGCGCGACCGCGCTGTTCTCCTCGATCGGCGCGCCGCGCGAAGCGCAGCGCGTCGCCGTCGCGCACGCGCTGTTCAAGGTCGTCGGCGTGGTGGTCTTCTTCCCGCTGATGGGCTGGCTGATCCCGTTTGTGCGCGCCACGGCGCCCGACCTGCCGCGCCAGATCGCCAACATGCACACGCTGTTCAACGTCGGCATTACGCTCATTGTATACCCGCTCTCCCGGCCCTTCGCGTGGCTGATTCGGCAGATTGTGCCGGATTCGCGCACCCAGGACGAGGTGTTTGCGCCGCGCTATCTCGACGAGCGCGTGCTCGACACGCCGGCGCTGGCGATCGGCCAGGCCACCCGCGAGGCGCTGCGCATGGCCGACACCGTGCACGGCATGCTGCTCGACTCGCCCCGGGCGCTTTTCGAGAATGACGACGAGTTGATCGACGACATCATTCGCCGCGACGATCAGGTGGATGCGCTGGAGGTGGCGATCAAGAACTTCCTGACGCGCCTCGTGGAGCATAACCTCTCGCCGGAATTGTCGCGCCAGGAAGTTGGGCTGATTTACATGACCAGCGACTTGGAGCATATCGGGGACATCATCAGCAAGAGCCTGATGCTGCTGGCGCAGAAGAAAGCGGAGAACAAGCTGACGTTTTCGCAGGACGGCCAGCGGGAGATTAAAGACCTGTTCGACAAGGTCAACGAGAACCTGACGCTCTCCGTGGCTGCCTTTACGGCGCAGAACAACGACCTGGCGCAGAAGGTGCTGCGGCACAAGTCGCGCATCAACCAGGTCGAGCGCGAGTTGCGTCAGGCGCATATTGCCCGCCTGCACGCCGGCCTGCCCGAAAGCATCGAAACGTCATCGATCCATCTCGATGCGCTGAACGACCTGAAGCGGATCAACTCTCACGCCACGAACATCGCCTACGTCGTTTTGGGCGAAATTTAGCCGGGCGTTGCGATCTCATTTCCAGCCGCAACCACTCCTACGCCCTCAAATTGTGGCATATTCGGTAGCACTTCTAGTGGTTGCCGTCCGAATCGACACAACCCATTGTATGAGTCTACTTTGCGCTGACAAGAGTTATCCCCAATTGGGGACGGTTATCCACAGAATAGGCAGGCTTATCCACAATAAACAGCTAGTTGACTCCACATTCAATGTATTGTGTAAACAAAAATGAGAGCCGATATCGACTCTCGTTTGCTTTACTATTTCTAGGGCTTTTTATACGCGCTCGGCCCGATTATTGTATAGCATGCCCTTGACGGTGAGCACTTCGCGCCGCAGTTGCTCATCGCGCTCAATCTGCTGGGCGATTTTGTCGTAGCCGTACATGACCGTCGTATGGTCGCGGCCGCCCAGCGCGGTGCCGATCTGCGGCAGGGACGATTCGGTCTCCTCGCGCGCCAGATACATGGCGATCTGCCGCGCATAGGCCACTTCCTTGCTGCGGTCGCGCCCGCGCAACTGCTCGATCTCGAGATGGTAGAAGCGGGCGACAACGGCGATCACATCATCCACGCTGTGCGCGCCTTTGTACATCAGCACGTCTTCCAGCGCCGATACCGCCAGTTCCATCGTCAGCGGCTGGTTGAGCAGTTCGGCCCGCCCGACCACGCGTGTCAGCGCGCCTTCCAATTCGCGGATATTGCTCTGGACGCGCTGGGCGATATGCGTCAGCACCTCTTCCGGCACCTGAATGGAGAGGCTCTCGGCCTTCGAACGCATGATGGCGATGCGCGTTTCCAGGTCGGGCGGCTGGATGTCGGCGATCATGCCGCCTTCGAACCGCGAGCGCAAGCGCTCCTCCAGCAACTGGATCGCCTTCGGCGGACGGTCGCTGGTCATCACGATCTGCTTGTTGGCGGCCTGCAGGCTGTTGAAGGTGTGGAAAAACTCTTCCTGCGTGCCTTCCTTGCCGGCGATGAACTGGATGTCGTCCACCAGCAGCACGTCGATGCTGCGGTAGGTGCGCCGGAACTCCTCGGTCTTCTGGGTGCGGATTGAGTTGACGAGGTCGTTGGTGAACTTCTCGGACGAGACGTACATCACGCGCATGTTCTTGGACTGCGCAACATGCCCGATGGCGTGCAGCAGGTGCGTCTTGCCGAGGCCGACGCCGCCATAGATCACCAGCGGGTTGTAGGCGAACGCGGGATTGTTGGCGACGGCCTGCGCGGCGGCATGCGCCAGGCGATTGCTGGCGCCGACGATGAACGCGCTGAACATCAGCTTGGGGTTCAGCACCGTCGTCGGCAACTGCACGACGGGCAGTTCCTCGTCGCTGATGGAGGGCAGGCCGGGCTGGTTGGACAAAGGCATAGGCGGCTCGGTGCCCATGATGATAGACGGCTTGACGATGAAACGCAAATCGACCGACCGGCGCATGACGTTCGCCGCCGAGCGCTTGATCGTGCCCATCAGCCGGTTTTCCAGCCACTCCACGGCGTACGTGTTCGGCACGCCGATCACAAACGCGCCGTCCTCATACGAGACGACCGTCGTATTCTTGACCCACGTCTCGAATGTAGCGCGCGGCATCTGCATCTGCAGCTCGCCGAGGACGGCGCGCCAGATCTGCTGCGGTTGAGGTTCGCTGCGCGTTGCATGCATCGGTGCGGGTCTCTGGCTGGCCATCACGTTCGCCGGCGATGCGGCTGCCCGTTCAACGTGTTCCAGTACCCGCGATGATAGCATTGTCAGCACGACATGACAAGAGGGTAATCTTAAATTTGTGCGGCCGAGTACCGCATTTTAAGATTGCTCTCCACAAGCCTCTCCACAGCTGTTGACAGGTTTTCAACAGCGTGTGCAGGGCGTGCGCGCGCCCCTGTGAATATGCGCCGATCACGGTGCGTAGTTATACACAGCCCGCACCGGCTTATGCACAGCATCCACAGGTTCAGGCGTGGCTGTGCTATAATTTTCCTCGTGCCACATGCAATGCTCCGTCTGTTCACCATGAAAAACGCGCCCATCGCCGGCGGCGCCCTGCTGGCGCTGCTTGTGCTGGGTGCGGCGCTGACGTGGACGCAGGGCGGGCGCTACGCCAACCAGTTGGCGGGACTCGTCTCCGAGGAGCGCACGCGGCTGCCGGTGCCCGGCGCGGTTGTCCGGGTGGCGTCGGCGACCGACGCGCCGCGCGAGATCAAGACCGCCGACGACGGCCGCTATCGCATCGGCGTCAACAGCGGCGCGCTGACCGTCTCCGTGCAGGCGCGCGGGTACCAGACGACCACGGGCATCTTCGCGGCCACCGACCCGGCGCTCAATGAGTTTGCGCTCGATGTGGTGCTGCGGCCGTATGCCGTCGCGGGCGTCGTGCGCGACAGCGCGACGCAGAAACCGGTTGCTGCGGCGCTGTTGAGCGCGGACGATGCGACGGCGCAGAGCGCCGATGACGGGCGCTTCCGCCTGGAGCGCATCGAGCCGGGCGCAAAGATCAAAGCCGAGGCCACCGGCTACTACCCGCAGGAGATCGTGTGGCCGGGCAGCGCCGTACTCGACTTCACGCTCACGGCGCGCATGATCGTCGTCGCCGTCAGCAGCGCCGACCAGAACAAACCGCTGCCCGCCACGATCATGGTCGGCGGCGTCAAGTATACCGCCGACGCGCAGGGGCGCGTTAGCCTGCGCGAACCGGCGCCGGGCGCGCGCATCGCCGCCACGTTCGAAGACTACGCCGGCGCCGAGACCGCCTATAGCGGGCAGGCGGTCGTCGAGCTGGCGCTGAAGCCGGCGGCGTTCCGCGGCGTCGTCAAGAGCGCGCGCAGCGGCAAACCGATCGCCGGTGCCATGGTATTCGTAGACGGCGTGGCGGCGATCAGCACCAACGACGACGGCAAGTTTGGCCTCGCGGAGGTCAAGCCAGGCGCGCGTCTCAAGATCAAGGCGGCCGGATACGCGATCAACGACATGGCCGTGCCGCCGGCCCCGACCGCCGAAATCGCCATGACGCCGTTCGCGGCGCGCGGCGTCTATGTGCCGTTCGGGCTGCTGGCCAACGAGAGCAAGATACGCGGCATCTTCGATCTGGTGGACCGCACCGAGCTGAATGCGATCGTCGTCGATGTCAAGAGCGATCGCGGCAAACTGGCGTTCAATCCCGAGGGCGCGCAACTCAAGGCGCTCGCCTCGCCGGACGTCCACATGGACGTACGCGAGTTGCTGCGCCAGGCGCACGCGCGCAACATCTACGTCATCGCGCGGCTCGTCACGTTCAAGGACGACCCGCTGGCACAGAAGCGGCCCGATCTGGCGGTCAAGACGCGCGGCGGCAAGATCTGGAAAGATGGCGAGAGCCTGGCCTGGGTGAACCCGTATCTGCGCGAGGTGTGGACGTACAATATCAATATCGCCGCCGAGATCGCGAAGCTCGGCTTCGACGAGGTGCAGTTCGACTATATCCGCTTCCCGTCGGACGGCAACGTCAGCGACATCGCCTTCAGCCAGCCGAACACGCCCGAGACGCGCGCCGCCACGCTGCGTGCGTTCCTCAACGAGGTGAACCGCGCGCTCAAGCCGTATCCGATCTTCATATCCGCCGACATATTTGGCATGACGGTCTGGACGAAGGAAGACATGGGCATCGGCCAGCACATCGAGGACATCGCCCCGCGCGTGGACTACATCCAGCCGATGATCTACCCGTCGACGTTCTCGGCGGACAATCTGGGGTACGCCAACCCGCCGGCGCACCCGTACGAGGTGATCTATCGCAGCGTGAAGAACGCCATGGATCGCGTCTCGACGCCGGTGCGCCCGTGGCTGCAAGCCTACCCTGGCCGCAACCCGACCTACTCGCTGCGCGAGTATCTCCTGCAGAAACAGGCCGCCAATGAAGCCGGCGCGGCCGGCTGGACATTCTGGAACGCCGGCGGCGTCTATGATGCCGCGCTGTTCGGCCCGTAGTCCCAAACCAACCGCAAAGTGCGCCAAGAACGCAAAGGAACAAGCGCTCTTGAGATCGACGGCGCTATCATGCGCGTAATTCGCACATGGAGACGGCGTTCCGCCCGCACTTCGCTCCAAGGACTGAAAAATGAAATTCGTCGCCTATGGCGCGGCCGGCACCGTGACCGGCTCGATGCACGTCCTGCAGGTCAACGGCAAGCGCATTCTCTTCGACTGCGGCCTGTTCCAGGGCAAGCGCCAGGAGTCGTTCGACCGCAACCGGAACCTGCCGTTCAACGCGCGCGACATCGATGCGGTGGTGCTCTCGCACGCGCATCTCGATCATGTCGGCGTCATTCCGGTGCTGATCAACGGCGGCTATCGCGGGCCGATCTACTGCACGCAGGCGACCGCCGACGTGGCGCGCGCGATCCTGCTCGACTCGGCGAAGATTCAGGAGAGCGACACGGCATACGTCAACCGCCGCCGCGCCACGGAGGGCCAGCCGCTGGTCGAGCCGCTGTACTCGATCAATGAGGCCATGCGCAGCCTGCGTCATTTTGTCGGCGTCGGCTACGATTACACCTTTGACATCGCGTCCGGCGTCGCGTTGACGCTGCGCGACGCCGGCCACATCCTCGGCTCGGCCATCTGCGACATCCGCGCGCGCGAAGCCGGCCGCGAGACGCGCTTCGTCTTCAGCGGCGACCTCGGCCGCCCGGTCTCGCGCATTCTGCGGCCGCCCGAGCGACTCGACAGCGCCGACGTGCTGGTGATGGAGAGCACCTACGGCGGCCGCGAGCACGGCCCGATCGAGCTGACCGACGACGAGTTGTGCCAGGTCGTTCAACGCACGGCCGGGCGGGGCGGCAAGCTGATTATCCCCGCGTTCGCCGTTGGCCGCACGCAGGAACTGGTATACGCGTTGAATCGCCTGCACACGAGCGGCTGCATTCCGCCGCTGCCAATCTACGTCGACAGCCCGCTGGCGATCAACGTCACCGAGGCGTTCCGCACGCACGCCGACTGCTTCAACGACGAACTGCTCGGCTTCATGCGGCACGATGCCGACCACAACGCGTTCACGTTCGATCAACTGATCTACACGCGCAACGTGGACGACTCCAAGGCGCTGAATGCGATGGCCGGGCCGCTGATCATCATCGCCGCCAGCGGCATGGCCGAAGCCGGACGCGTCCAGCACCACCTGGCGCACACGATCGGCGATCCGCGCAACACTGTGCTGGTCGTCGGCTATATGGCGGAGAACACGCTCGGCCGCCGCATCATGGACAAGCAGCCGGTCGTGCGCATCTTCGGCGAGGAGTTCAACTTGCGAGCGGAGGTCGTGACCCTGACCGGCTTCTCGGCGCATGCCGACCACAGCGAGTTGATGGATTGGGCGTCGGCGATGAACCTGCCCAAGGTGCGCGACCTGTTCCTGGTGCACGGCGAGCCGGAGGCGCAGAAGGCGCTGGCCGCCGCGCTCACGGCGGCCGGCGCGCCGCGCGTGCGCCTGGCGCGGCAGGGCGAGTTTGTCGATCTGCCGGCCGCTTGAAACCAAACCACCAGCCTCGAAAGGCTGGTGGTTGCATCTCAGACGATTTCGCCCGGCGTGTCCGCCGGCGGCTCGGCGGGCGGTTGCTTGGGCCGCTTGCGTCCGCGAATGTATGCGATGACGAGCGCGACCACGACGATCCCCTCGATGACCAGGATCGCTTCATCCCAAAGGCCGGACGCGCCGTGCAGCACCGGTGAGGCTAACACAGCCCCAGCATAGCACCGCGACTTGCGCGTGTCAAAGCGTGAGAGAAACATACAGCAATTCTCAATTTGGCTTTGTACGGGTACTTTCCAATGCCGCTTGCGATGCGCTGGCTCTCAGGCGCTTGTCACGCAAGCTGGCCCGCCGAAAAAGTGGCGCTGCCCTCCCCGTTAGCTTTTCCCCTGCTCCCCCGCGGCGCTTGTCACGCAAGCTGGCCCGCCGAAAAAGTGGCGCTGCCCTCCCCGTTAGCTTTTCCCCTGCTCCCCCGCGCGCGCGGGGGAGCAGGGGCAGGGGCTGAGGGGGCATATTGGCAGCCGACTCCAAAATGAGAATTGCTGAGAAACATAGCTCGTCATGCCCGCGAAAGCGGGCATCCAGCGGTGCTGTCCCTGCACTCCCGCTTCCGCGCGAGTGACGTCTTGTTGTGCCCCAGATACCCTTCTACCTCAATCTGAAATCCATCCGAGGGTCTGCCTCTTTGCAGAATTGAGTCTAAAGCAGCACCTTCGGCGGGGCGAGCCAGAGCAGTGCTCCGCGCGGCGGGCGGTCCGACGTCAGGCCCACGCAGGCGACCGCCGCTTTCTTCATCGCGACCACGCCGCCGGTCAGCGCGGCGACCGCTTCGCTGAGGTCGGGCTCGTGGCCCACAATCATCAGGTCAGCGCCTGTGTGCCGTTCCAGCAATTGCGGCAACTGCGTGGCGTCAAAGCCAGGGGCCAGCGCCGGCTCCACGCTGGCCGTCAGGCCGAACGCGGACGCGACGATCTCGGCGGTCTGCTGCGCGCGCGGCAGCGGACTGGTCAGCACCGCGCCGGGTTGGATGCCGCGCGCAACCAACGCCGCCGCGACCGCCTCCATTTGCCGGCGACCCTTCGTGTTCAGTGGGCGCTCGTCGTCCGGTCGATCCCAGTCGGGCCAGTCGGCGATGCCGTGGCGCATGAGATAGAGCTTCATCGCAGCAGTTTCTCCAACGTGCCGGGCGGGATGCGAGGCCATGCCCACACCCACAACGCGACCAGCAAGGCCAGGATGATCAGCCCGCCGGCCTTCAGCATGTTCGCGGCTGCGTCGTCGAGCCCCTCGGCGCCGCGCCGGAAAATTCCCATCACCAGCATCATCAGTGCCATCGCGCCGATCATGCCGCTCATGCACAGACAGGTGACAAAGCTCTGCGCGATGCTCATCGGTTGCGCCGATCGTCAGTTCCGGTTTCCATGACTGCCATTATAGCGATGCCAGCCCCTATCGCGCAAGGACATAACCACGCCGATTACCCGTATCGGCCGCACCTCAAAGATTCTGAGACTCCGGGACGCCATCCGCGACGATGGCGGCACTCGCGAGGCGGGAAACAGCAATTCTCATTTTGGAGTCTGGCCATAAAGTTGCCCCCTCTCATCCCCTGGCCCCTGCTCCCCCGCGTGCGCGGGGGAGCAGGGGAAAAGCTAGCGGGGAGGGCAACGCCGCTTTCTCGTCGAGCCAGCTTGTGTAACAAGCGCTTGAGGGCCGGCGCACAGCACACAGCATTAGAAAGTGCCCGTCCAAAGCCAAAATGAGAATCGCTGGCGGGGAAAATGGCGCTTGACACCGAACGGGTGTTCGCATATAATGATGGTCAGAACATACATTCGGAACAAACAGGCGCATGCCCCAGGAGGGCCCGATGGCACTGACCGCCAAGCAGGAAAACATCTTGAATTTCATCCGCGACTTCGGCCAAGCGCACGGCTACCCGCCGAGCATTCGCGAGATCGGCCAGAACATCGGCATCAGTTCGACCTCAGTCGTCAACTACAACTTGCTCAAACTGGAGCGCGAGGGACACCTGGAGCGCAACCCGACCATCTCGCGCGGCATTCGGCTGGCCGGCCCCTCGGCGGCGCGCAGCGAGCCGTCCGAGCGCTTCCGTGTGCCGATGGTCGGCACGATCGTCGCCAGCAAGCCGATGCCCGTGCCGGACGACTCGTTCGCGGACATCCCGCAGGACATGGTCGAGTTGACGCGCGACATCGTGCGCCCGCAGGAAGGGCTGTTCGCGCTGCGCGTCAAGGGCGACTCGATGATTGACGCGCTCGTCAACGACGGCGACATCGTCGTCATGAAGAAGCCGAGCGACGTGCACAACGGCGACATGGTCGGCGTGCGGCTGAAAGACCGCAACGAAACCACGTTGAAGCGCATCTACCGCGAGCGCGGCCGCGTGCGCCTGCAGCCGGCCAACCCGCGCATGAAGCCGATCTACGTCAGCGCCGCCAACATCGAAGTCCAGGGCAAGGTGGTCGCCGTCATCCGACAGATGGCCGCCTGATCCCGCACCAACTGATCTGCCCACGCCGCATCCATCACTTCGATGGATGCGGCGTTTTTCTTTTCCCAATCTTTTCCCAAAGTGCTTGACAGCGTATCCCAATCGGGTATATGCTCTTCTTAGCACAGGTGTTCTATGCCCAATCGAACGACCCGACTCAACCTTCACGCCGACCGCATCGAGATGGTCCTCGCCCAGCACAAGCTGCCGGCGATGGTCTCGGGCGGCATCGTGACGCCGCGCGTGGTGCGCTTCAACCTGAACCTGGCGCCGAACGTACGGCTCAACAAGTTGCAGAGCCTGGCCGAGGAGATCGCGCTGGCGCTGGGCGCCGCGTCGGTGCGCATCCAGCGCGACGGCGGCGCGGTGCAGATCGAGATGCCGCGCGACGACGGCGAGCCGGTGTCACTGACGAAGCTGTGCCGGCGGCTGGGCAGCCTGCCGTCGGCGGTCAGCGTGCTCGGCCTGAGCACGGACGGCCAGCCGCTGCTGCTGCGCTTGTCGAGCGCCTCGATCGCGCATGTGCTGGTCTCGGGCACCACCGGCTCCGGCAAGACGGCGCTGGTGCGCAGCATGCTGCTGTCGTTGGCGCGCTTCAACCGCACCTCGGACCTGCGCGTCGTGCTGATCGACCCCAAAGGACGCGGTTTCGAGCAGTTGGCCGACCTGCCGCACCTGCTCTACCCGGTCGTGCGCGATCCGGGTGACGCGGCACAGGTGCTGGAGCGGCTCGTCATGCACATGGAACGGCGCGACGCCGAGAACGTCTCGCGGCCGCGCGTGGTGGTCGCCATCGACGAACTGGCCGACCTGCTGCAATCCGGCGGCAAGGCGATCGAGCAACCGCTGGTGCGGCTGGTGCAGCGCGGTCGGCAGGCCGGCATTCACGTCATCGCCGCCACGCAGAAGCCGAGCAGCAAAGCGATGAGCAGCGTCGTGAAAAGCAACTTCCCGACGCGTCTGGTCGGCAAGGTTGCCAGCCCCGAAGATGCACGAGTGGCGGCCGGCATCGGCGGCACCGGCGCCGAGAAACTGGGCGGTCACGGCGAGTTTCTGGTGATTGCCGAAGGACACGTCATTCGCTTCCAGAGCGCCTACGCCTCGCGCGACGAGATCAAAGAGATCGTCCAGTCAGTCCACCAGCCTGCCGGGCGCATGATCGTCAGCCCCGCGCGCATGAATTGAGGAGCAGAGCCATGAGTCTCGACGTGTGGTTCAAGGACGATATCCGCAACACCCTGCTGGCGTTGAGCGAGACGAGCCAGGACACACACGCCCAACTGGTGTCGCTGGTGGGCGAATCGCCAACGTCACAGAGCTACCGTTCGGGCTACGGCGATGCGCTGCGCGCGGTCGCCATCGCCTTCGGCATCAGCGCCCCGCGAATGAATGACGAGCGCGCGCTATCGATGCCGCGCCTGGAAGCCGGCCATGGCGCGGGGCGGCGCGCGGCCAGCCGCATCCTCGATCGCGCCGGAGGCGGCGGGTGAAGCGGGGTGTTCTGATCGGGTCAGCCGCATTCGGTGTCACGCTCGCCCTGCTGGTGTCGCAGCGGCTGTCCGAACAGGCGATGGCCGTGATCGTCGGCTCGGTTATCGGCGTCGTCGCCAGTGTGCCGATGACGGCGGTCGTGCTCTGGCTGATGCTGCGCACGCGCATGCCGGTCGAGGCGCCGCCCGCGCGGCACGAGTACGCCCCGCGCGAGGAGCAGCCGCGCATCATGGTGATCCAGCCGCAGTCGTACCTGGCCGCGCCAACGCCCCTGCCCTCACCCGCGTCGGCCTATATGCCTTCGGCCGCGATGGGCATGCCGCGCAGCACGCGCGACTTCAAGATTGTCGGTGAAGCCGATCTGGATGACGAGGAAACGATTGTGTAACCGTACGTCACCACATTTGGATTTTTCTCTTGCATGGTAAAATCTGGTAAACGTCCGCTGGCAGCTAAACGTTGGTCCCCCAACGGGAGGGGGAGTTTATGAGCCAATTCAAAGAAGTGTATGTCGTGTTCTATGCGGTTCGTGACTTCGAGGGCGCCAAGAAATTCTACGGCGAGACCCTCGGCTGGCCGGTCTTCCTGGCGTCGGACGAGATGGGCTGGGTCGAGTACGGCGTGCACGGCTCGACGCACCTGGCCATCACGCGCGCTCAGGGCGACACCGGCACGAATGGCGGCGGCACGGCGGTGCTGTCGGTGGACGACGCGGCGGCAACGCATGCCTGGCTGAAGAGCCGCGGCGTCAAGGTGGACGAGCTCATGGAGATTCCCGGCATGGTCAAGCTGGGCTCGTTCTATGACCCCGAGGGCAACCAGATTCAGTTCTCACAGTCGCTGTTCTAGATCGGATTACAGGGGGACCCGGGCCAACCGGGTCTCTTGAATTTACGGAGGAATGACGTGCCAAGAACCACGGAAGCGGCGCGGGGCACCATGACCGGTGTCGGCGCCATGTATCGCCATTCGACCGAGCCGGTGACCCTGCTGGTCAGCACGCGCAAGGGCGCGTTCATCGTGCGCGGCGACAAGGCGCGGGCGAAGTGGAAGGTCGAAGGACCGATCATGCTCGGCAACATCGTTTACCACATGCTACTTGATCCGCGCGACGGGCAGACGTTGCTGATGGCGGCACGCACCGGGCACCTGGGCCCGACCGTGTTCCGTTCCACTGATGGCGGCGCGACGTGGAAGGAAGCGACCCGGCCGCCGATGTTCCCCAAAGCGCCGGAGGGCCAGGACGGCGAGACGGTTCAGCATGTGTTCTGGCTCTCGCCTGGTCATGACCTGGAGAAAGGCGTCTGGTACGCAGGCTCCTCGCCGCCGGGGCTGTTTCGTTCCCTGGATAACGGCGAAACGTGGGACGGCGTGGCCGGCTTCAATGACAATCCGCTGAGGCGTCAGTGGGTCGGATCTCTCAAGGACGCACCTCCGGGCGGTGCGACCGTCCATTCGATCCGTGTCGACCCGCGCAACCCAAATCATATTATCTTCGGTGTCTCGGTCGGCGGCGTCTTCGAGTCGATGGATCGCGGCCATACGTGGCATCCGCTCAACAACGGCTCGCGCGCCGACTTCTACCCGGATCCGTTCCCGGAGTTCGGGCAGGACCCGCACAACTTGCAGATGCACCCACTGCTGCCCGACCGGCTCTACCAGCAGAACCACTGCGGCACGTACCGCATGGATCGCGCCGAGGGAGTGTGGACGCGCATCGGCGAGAACCTGCCAAAAGAAGTGGGCGACATCGGCTTCGGCATGGCGTTGCACCCGTTCGACCCCGACACGCTCTGGGTCTTCCCGATGGACGGCACGCTCGTCTGGCCGCGCACGAATGTGGCCGGGCGCCCGGGGGCGTTCATCTCGCGCAACGGCGGAAAGTCCTGGAAACGGCAGGATCGCGGCCTGCCGCGCAGCCAGGCCTGGTGGACCGTCAAGCGGCAGGCATTGACGACCGACCGGCACGACCCGGTCGGTGTCTACTTCGGCACCACCAACGGCGAGATCTACGCCAGCGACGACGAGGGCGACACCTGGACGAGCATTGTCCAGCACCTGCCGGAGGTGTACGCCGTCGAAGTCGCGGAGTTGCCGCGATGAAAGTACGCCTCTCGACACACCTGCGCGGCTACACCGGCGGGCAGGCCGAGGTGGAGGCGCATGGCGGCACGCTGGATGAGGTGCTGCGCGACCTCGACCGCCAGTATCCGGGGCTGCGCTTCCGCGTGGTGGACGAGCAGGACCATGTGCGCGAGCATATCAAGATGTTCGTCAACAGCACCCTGCTCGCCGACGACAATTTGCGCGCGCCGGTGGGCGCGGCGGACACGGTGCATATCATCGGCGCGTTGAGCGGCGGGTAGGCGCATGAGCACAGCCAAAACACCCGGCGGCGCGCGGCGTGTCAAACCGGCGGCGAAAAAGCCCGCGACGGACCGGAAGACCCGTTCGCCGAAGAAGGTCGCAGCGCCGCGCAAGCCGGCCAAAGGCCCGAAGCCCGATCCATTCCGCGACTTTGTGGTCGATCAACTGCGCGAGGTGCAGGGCGTGGTTGCGCGGAGCATGTTCGGTGGGCATGGTCTCTATCGCGGTGAGGCGTTCTTCGGCGTGATCTATGAGGGCCGGCTATACTTCAAGACCGACGCGCAGAGCGAGGTCGCCTACCGGGAACGCGGGATGGATTTTTTCCACCCCAAACCACACATCTACTTGAAGCACCATTTTGAGGTGCCTGCCGACGTGCTGGAAGATAGCGAGCAACTGGCCGTTTGGGCGAGGCGGGCGCTAGCCGTAAAGTCGTAATACCGGCATAGAAACACCAAGACACAAAGGCACCAAGAAATCTGATTTATTGTGCCTTTGTGTCTTGGTGTTGTCTTTTGGTTCGCGTTTATTTCTTCGTGCTGGCCCGCGGCCCGCTGCGCGCCGTGATCTCCGCGATTAGCATGTCGGCCGCCAGCAGCGGTTCGGCCTGCCCGGTCTTGATGCCCTGGTCCACCTCAAGCAGACGGCGGTAGATCAAATCGAGCTGCGGCCGGGTGAATTGCTGCGCCTGCCTCGTCACCTTATTTACGATGAAACTCGCCGCGCCAAGCGAACGCATCCGGTCGGCCGGGTTGACTTTGCGCTCCTCCAGGTCCTTCGCCTGCATGATCATGCGGAACTGGCGCGTGATCATGAACAGCAGGCGCGCCGGCGGCTCGCCATCCTCCACAAGCGCGTGAAACTGCGCGATCGCGCGGCGGCCGTCGCGCTGGCCGAGCGCGTCCACCATCGCAAACACATCGACGTTGCGCGCCGCGTGCACCAGTCGCTCCACGTCGCCGCCCGCGACGGGACGGCCGTTGGCAAACGTCACGAGCTTGGCAATCTCCTGGTCGAGCAGCCGCAGGTCGGCGTCGCCGGCGGTCGCCAGTTTTTCGAGCGCGTCCGATGCCAGGCTGCCGCCGTGGTGCTTCGCGCGTGCGCTCAGCCACTTGCGCAGATCGATCTCGCCCAGGCGGCCAAAGAACTGCACCTCGATCATGTCGGCGTGTACGCGCGCAAACTGCATCACCGGGTGTGTGTCAAGCACGGCATGATCCTCGTCGAGCACCAACCAGGTTGAAGGCGAGACGCGCCGCAGATATGCGATAAGGTCGGCGGCGAACTGTTGGTCGGCCTTCGGCACCTTGCCGCCGCGCCCTTCCAGCCGCCCCAGCAACCCTTCGACCAGCACCAGCCGTCGGTCGCCCAGGAACGGCATCGCTTCGGCGGCAGCGATCAGGTCGGGCAGTGCCAGCTTGCGGCCATCAAGCTCCGTCGTGTTCATGCTGGCCACGCCGGGGTCGCCCAGCTTACCGCGCAGCGCCTTAAGCGCCTCGGATTGCAGGAACTCTTCGTTACCGTGGAAGATAAAGCAGTTGGTCATGGTGATTGTGCTATTATCTTTTCTCCGCGAATAACACGAATCTGCGCGAATAAGCGGCCTGATTCATTTCGTGTTTCTTCGTGTCATTTCGTGGACAAAAGATTGGCGAAGATTCGCGTTATTCGCGGATGAGCTTTATACCCGGCAGACAAGCCCCTTCAGGTAGAACCCTTCCGGAAAGGTCAGGCGCATCGGATGGTCGCTGGCCTGCGTGAGCCAGCGAATCACCTGCGCGTCGCGCCTGGCGTCGAGCGCCGCGCCAAATACGACCTTCTGGAATAGGTCGGCCGAGACGATGCCGGAGCAGGAGAAGGTGACAAGATGACCGCCCGGCCGCAGCAGTCGGAACGCCAGCCAGTTGATGTCCTTGTACGCGCGCGTCGCCTTGTTTATCTGTATCTGCGTCTGCGCGAACTTCGGCGGGTCAAGGATGATCAGGTCAAACGTCTGCCCGCTGTCGCGGAACTCGCGCAGCACCTTGAACACGTCGCCCTCGCGCAGGCCATCGGCGGTCAGGCCGTTCAGCGCCAGATTGCGCGCCGCCAGCGCCAGCATCGGCCCCGCCGAGTCCAGGCTGACCACGCTGCGCGCACCCGCGCCGAGCGCCGCGATCGTGAACGCGCCGGTGTATGCGAACGCGTTCAGCACGTCGCAGCCGTTCGCCAACTCGGCGACGATGCGGCGGTTGTCGCGCTGGTCGAGGTAGAAGCCGGTCTTATGGCCGTGGACGATATCCACGCCGTAGCGGCGCGGCTGCATGACGCCGTTGGCGTCCGGCAGCGATTCGCCGATCTCGATCGTCTCCGGCGGCGCGTCGCCGGCCAGCACACCGGTCGCCGCCTTCAGCCCCTCTTTGCCGCGCACGTCCACATCGGAGCGCTCGTATACGCCGCGAATGCCAGGCTGCGCCGCGACGGCTTCCACGATCGCCGCTTTCCAGTGATCCGGCCCGGCGCTCAGGAACTGGCAGACGGCAAACGCGCCGTAGCGGTCAATGATCAGGCCGGGCAGTCCGTCGCTCTCGGCGTTCACCCAGCGCACGGCATCGGTCACGCGCGACAGCGCGGCGCGCGCGGCGATCGCGCGCTCGATCTGCCGCGCGAAAAACGCCGCGTCGACCGCCTCCGCTTCGTCCCACGTCCAGACACGCGCGACGATCTGCGACTTCGGGCTGAAGGCGGCGCGCGCCAGGAAGTCGCCGTTGGCGGCGCGCACGGTCACCGTGTCGCCCGCCTGCGGGTTGCCGGTCACGCTGGCGGCCGCGCCGCTGAAGACCCAGGGATGCCGCTGGCGCACCGACTTGTCGCGGTCCGGCCTGAGCGTGACGGCCAGTTCGTTGGTCATGGCGCGGTGCTAGCCGATCCGCACATGATGCACGGTCAGGCTGCCGCGCCGCTCGCGGGTCACGCCGAGCACGCGCGCGTCGCCGATCAGCGGCGAGGTCGTGACATGCTGCTGTACCAGCAAACCGAGCGGCATGGCGATGATCAGCGCCATCGTCGAGGCGATGATGACGCGCGGCAGCTTGCTGATCGTACCGCGCCCCATGCTGGCCAGCCACGCCACCGCGCCGACCACCGTGCCGGCCGTCGCGAAGTTCGTGCCGCAGTTGGGGTGAATGACCAACTGGCTTTCGCCGGCCCGCAGCCGGGCCAGCGCCTCGTTAGCGGCCGTCTCGACATCTTCCGTCGCCACCTCGCCCAGCAGGTTGAAGCCCTCCAGCGTTGCATGACCCGCGATGGCCAGCGGGCGCCCGCGCGACGCCAGCACATGGATTGTCGCGTGTTCCGCCCCATGGTTGCGCCGGATCGTCGAAACGACCGGCACCGTGTCCAGCACATTCATCGCAAGCCTCCTGTCACGCTCACGAGCCGATCCAGTGACCCGCCCGGATGATTTGATCCGACCACCACGCCAGCGCGCCTTCCGCCTGCGCGCGCACGGCCGCATCGTCGCTCTGCGTTTCCAGCGCGACCTTCCAGGCGATGCGCATCGCGCCGCCCGCCAACAGTCCAACTTCCGAATCGCGCGCCCACGCGGCCGGCTGATACGGGTAGGCAAACGTCGCCAGCGAGTCCTTGTACGCCTGCAAGACCTCTTCCGGGCCGAACGGCGTGCGCGCCGCGTTGATGCCGATGAAGTAACCGAGGTCGAGCAGGGGCGAGCCGAACGTCGCATCCTGCCAGTCGAGCACGATGGTGCGCGGCTCCGGCGTCCAGGCCGGCAGGCCGTCCGCCGCGGGCGACGGCGCCGGGGGCGGCACCCAGCGTCCCAGGTTGGAGAACTTGAAGTCGCCGTGCACGAGCGTGCGCGGCGCGCGGGCGATCACGCGCAGCAGCGGCCGCAGGTCGCTCTGCAGGCGCTTGATGATGCGCGCCGCCTCGGGTTTCGCCACATCGGCAAATACCTCCCAGCCGCGCGCAGCCGATTCGAGCACCGGATGGCTGCGCCCGGCGTCGATCTCACGGCGCACGTAGGCGGGCGAGAGGATCATGATGAAATCGCGCAGCGACGACAGGCCGAGCGCCGGCTTGAGCAGCGACTCGTCTTCCATGAAGCGCGCATGAATCGCCGCCAGGTGGTCGAGGAAGCGCTTCACGTCGGCGGCCGGCAGCGGATCGGGCCCGGTCGGCACCAGCGAGTCGCTCACGTCCACCATCAGGCTGGCCCACGATTTGCCGTCGCGCGCGGCGGCGACGACCGGCACAATCGCCAGGTCAGGCACACGGGTGTAGACGTTGCCGCGGAACAACTGCACCTCGCGCACCTCGTAGTCCTGCGTCAGGCGCATGACCCAGTCGCGCTCGAACGAGAAGCGTTTGAGCACGAAGTGGATGGCACGCTCGGACGTAATGGCGCGCACCGACTCCAGGGTGTTGCCCGAGAAGTGCGGCGCGGCGAGCGGCGCGACCTCGACCGACTCGACCGGCTGGCCGGTCACCGCCGAGAGCACGTCGCGGCTGAGCAGTTGCTCGACCGATTCGAGAATGCGGCTGCTCATGGGTAGCGATCCGACTCCGCAAGCTGAACGATCGTGCCGTGCGCGCTGACCGGCGAGATGAACGCCTCGCGCCAGCCGGGGTTGCTGTAATCTTCGCCCACGACGCGATAGCCCAGGCCGCGCAGGTGCGCGACGCACTGCACCAGGTTCTTGACGATGAACGTCAGGTGATGCACGCCGGAGCCGCGTTCGCGCAGGAACTTGTGCATGAACGAGTCGTCGCCGAGCGGCGCGATCAGCTCGATCTTGCTGCCGTTCGGGTATTCCAGTTGTAAAGCCTGAAAACCCTTTTCCAACGCAATACCGCTGCCGACCTGCTTGCCGCCCAGCAGGTCGCGGTACAGCGGGAGGGCATCCCCGATATTAGCCACGCCGATGGCGGTGTGGTCAAACTTGACGATGTAATCGCGAATGTCGAACATGAGACCTCGTTCGGGTGAGTTTGAAGTAGCAGAGTTGATTATAGCAAAGTGCTCGCGCAGCGTACGAAGGCCCGCGCAGGGCAAACTGACACACGGTTGGAGCCCACCCGCACGTCATAGCCGAAGTTCCATAAAAGGTCATCGCGAGCAGGCGTTGTGTGCCGACGAAGCAATCTCGGCAGGCGTGGCAATGAGATTGCTTCGTCGCAAACGTCGCTCCTCGCAATGACGGTTGGGGCGCTCCGCCAGAACGGCCATCGGCGGCATTTTTCCGGCGCACCCGACGCGCAGGCGCCGAGCTTTTCGCAGCGCCATCCCCAACTTGCAAGTACTCTTCGACTAGCAGGGTACGCAGGCGTGGCGAACACCCGAAGCCCGCGCAACAAGAGAGACGCGCCAGCGCGGGTCATACGGCCACCCGCGCCGCGCGTCTCTGCACGCGGTTACCTGCACGCCAGGAGGGCGCTTATTCTTCCGCGACGATCGGGTTCGACAGCGTGCCGATGCCGCTGATCTCGACTTCGCAGACGTCGCCCGGGTGGAACGCTTCCGGCGTGCCCGGCGTGCCGGTGTAGATCACGTCGCCCACGTCGAGCGTCATAACCTTGCTGACTTCCTCGACGATCTGGTGCGGGTTGAATAGCAGGTCGGAGGTCGTCTGGTCCTGCTTGACGACGCCGTTGACGCGCGTCACGAGTTGCGCGTTCATGAAATCGAATTCGGTCTCGATGCACGGGCCGAACGGGCTGAACGTGTCCGACGACTTCGCGCGCGCCCACTGCAGGTCGCCGCGCTGCCAGTCGCGCTCGCTCACGTCGTTGCCGCAGGTGTAGCCGAAGATGTAGTTCTTGGCGTCCTCGGCCTTGATGTGCTTGCCCTTCTTGCCGATGATCAGCACCAGCTCGCCTTCCGGCTCGATCTTCACCTGGCTGCTCGCCTTCGGCAGCACGATCGGGCCGCCCGGATTCTGGATCGAGGTCGGCGTCTTGATGAACATCTCCGGCTTGGCGGGTGCGGGCCGGTTGCCGATGTGGCTCTTGTAGTTCAGGCCGATGGCGATGATCTTGCCGGGCTTGACCGGCGCGAGCAACTCGGCGCGCGACAGCGCGACGCGCTTGCCGGTCTTCTTGTGCTTGCCGAAGATGCTGCCCTGCAGTTCGAGAATCTTGCCGTCCTGCAGGATGCCGTACGAGGTCTTGCCGTTAGCCTTGTAGCGTACGTATTTCATGCTGTGACTCCTTGTCGGAATTGGTGAAAGCGCGGCTGGCGTCCGCCGCGGTGGATGGGCTTACTCTTCCAGTGTCGTCAGGTCGCCTTCGGGCAGGCCCTGCGCGCGCGCCTTCAACACGCGGCGCATGATCTTGCCGGAGCGCGTCTTGGGCAGGCTCGGCACGAACTCGACCTTCTCGGGCCGCGCGATCGGGCCCAGTTCCTTGCCGACGTGCTGGCGCAGCTCTTCCGCCAGTTCCGGCGAGCCGCTAAAGCCGCTGCGCAGGATCACATACGTATGGATCGCGTTGCCTTTGATCTCGTGCGGCAGGCCGATGGCGGCCGCCTCGGCCACGGCCGGATGGCTGACGAGCGCGCTCTCGACCTCGGCGGTGCCGAGCCGGTAGCCGCTGACCTTGATCACATCATCGACGCGGCCGATGATCCAGAAGTAGCCGTCCTCGTCCATGCGCGCCGAGTCGCCGGTCGTGTAGACGCCGGGGTACTTGCTCCAGTACTGGTGCACATAGCGGTCGGGGTCGCGGTACAGCGTGCGCAGCATCGACGGCCACGGCCGCTTGAGCACGAGGAAGCCTTCCTCGTTCGGCTTGGTCGGCTGGCCCTCTTCGGTCAGGATTTCGGCCTGCTGGCCGAAGAACGGGAGCGTGCCGGAGCCCGGCTTCAGCGGCAGCGACGGCACCGGCGTGATCTGGAAAGAGCCGGTCTCGGTCTGCCACCAGGTGTCCATGATTGGGCAGCGCCCGCCGCCGATGTTTTTGTGGTACCAGCGCCACGCCTCCGGGTTGATCGGTTCGCCCACGGTGCCGAGCAGGCGCAGCGACGACATGTCGTGCCGGGCCGGCCACTCCTCGCCGAAGCGCATGAAGCCGCGAATCGCCGTCGGCGCGCAGTAGATCACGGAGACGCGGTGTCGCTCGATGATGTCCCACCAGCGATCCGGCTTCGGGTAGGTCGGCGCGCCCTCATACATGATGCTCGTCGCGCCGAGGATCAGCGGCGCGTACACGATGTACGAATGGCCGGTCACCCAGCCGGGGTCGGCGGCGCACCACCAGCGATCGTCGTCGCGCAAGTCGAAGACGTACTTGAGCGTGGCTGCGATGGCGACTGCGTAGCCGCCGTGCGTGTGCACGATGGCCTTCGGCTTGCCGGTCGTGCCCGAGGTGTAGAGCATGTACAGCATGTCCTCGGCATCGAGCTGCGCGGTCTCGCACTTGTCGCTGGCGTCCTTCATCAGGTCGTGATACCAGAGGTCGCGGCCTTCCTTCATGTTGACCGGCTCGCCGGTGCGGCGCACGACGACCACATGCTTGACGACGCCGGAACGCTCCAGCGCCGCGTCGGTAATATTCTTCAACTCGACGATCTTGCCGTTCAGCCGCGCGCCATCCTGTGTGATGGTGACCTTCGACTCCGAGTCGACGATGCGGCCGGCCAGCGCGTCCACCGAGAAGCCGCCATAGACGACCGAGTGCACCGCACCGATCTTCGCGCACGCCAGCATGGCGATAGCGATCTCCGGCACGCGGCCCATGTAGATCGTCACGCGGTCGCCCTTCTCGACGCCGAGGCCTTTCAGCACGTTGGCGAACTTGTTGACCTCGCGGTACACGTCGTGGTAGGTCAGCACGCGCTGCTCGCCGGGCTCGCCTTCCCAGATGAAGGCCGCCTTGTTGCGGCGCCAGGTCTGCATGTGGCGATCAAGCGCATTGTGCACGATATTGAAGCGCCCGCCCGTAAACCATTTGTAGAACGGTTTCTCGGAATCGTCGAGCACTTTCTCCCAGGGGCTAAACCACTCCAGTTCCTTCGCGCGGTCGGCCCAGAAACCGACATAGTCTTTGTCTGCCTGGCGGTAGAGCGTGTACGGGTCCTTAATGTACGCGCTGTCCACGACGGCCGGGTCGGGATACACCACTTCGCCGTGCAGCGCGGGCGGCTTGGGCGCGATGCGCCGCGGCGCGCGGGCGGCCGGTTTGCTGCGGGCGGCGGGTTTGCTCACGCGCGCTTTCCTGGCGGCTGGTTTACCGCGTACAGCTTTGGACTTGGCCGCGACCTTGGTCTTGGCTTTGGCTTTAGCAGGCACGCTAGTCTCCTCCTGATGGTGAATTGAACGGGTGCGGGGAACCGGAGCGTTCCGTTACCGGCAACGCTGACATTATAACCTACCCGCTAATTGGGCGTCAATCGGCCCGCCACGCAAAGGGCCATCTCCCGCCGGACGGCAAGAGATGGCCTGAGTGCTCGACAGCAAGAATAACCGGCAGGCGTGAGCGGCGCCTGCCAAGGCGAATTACGGGTTGAGCGGCACGACGTTGGTGGCCGAGAGGCCTTTGGCGCCGCGCTCGACCGTGAACTCCACGGCCTGGCCTTCACGCAGGGCTTTGTAGCCTTCCATGCTGATGGCCGAGAAGTGCACAAACACATCCTCGCCACCCTCCTGCGACAGAAAACCGTACCCCTTCGCGGCGTTGAACCACTTCACGGTACCCGTTACACGCTGACCTTCCATGCGTCCGACTCCTTTCGAGAAAATGTGCGAGGAACCGAAGCGGGTACCTGCGCGATCAACGGCGACGAAAAATCGCCCTTGGCACATGGGCGCCGCGGGCGACTGCATCGTGCCAACCGACTGGTACTTACCTCGTCCTTCGGCTGTAATGTAGCAAAAGCGTGCGCGCCTGTCAAATGGCGCAACCTGCGCACTGCACCCGGCCGCGCGCTATGCTATAATTCCGCTATGGAACATCAGGCTATTCTCGCTGCGCTGCGCGCCGTCCTCGGGCCGGACGGCGTGCTGCACGAACCCGCCGACCTCGCCCTGTACGAGTACGACGCCTCGATCGACAAGGGGCGCCCGGACTTCGTCGTGTTCCCGCGCACCACCGAAGACGTCGTCGCCATCGCGCAGATTGCCACGCGCGAGCGCATCCCGTTCTTCCCGCGCGGCGCCGGCACGGGGTTGAGCGGCGGCGCCGTCGCCGATCAGGGCGGCATCACGCTTGCCATGTCGCGCATGAACCACATCCTCGCGGTGGACCCGGTGAATATGCGCGCGACGGTGCAGCCCGGCGTCGTCAACGCCGACATCTCGGCGGCCGTCGCCGGATACGGGCTGTACTACGTGCCCGATCCCTCTTCGCAGCGCGCCTGCACCATCGGCGGCAACGTGGCCGAGAACTCCGGCGGCCCGCACTGCCTGGCTTACGGCATGACGACCAATCACGTCATCGGACTGGAGGTCGTGCTGCCCGACGGCGCCGTCATCGAGACCGACACCAACGCGCCCGGCTACGATCTGACCGGCGTGCTGGTCGGCAGCGAAGGCACGCTCGGCATCGTCACAAAATGTGTGATCCGGCTGATGCCGCTGGCGGAAGCCGTGCGCACCCTGCTCGTCGTCTTCGGCACGGTCGAACAGGCCAGCGAGGCGGTCAGCGCGATTATCGCCGACGGCACCATTCCCGCCGCGATCGAGATGATGGACAACACGGCGATTGTCGCGGTCGAGGCGGCCAAGCGCTGCGGCTACCCGACCGATGCAGCGGCCGTCCTGCTGATCGACGTGGAAGGCTTGAACGAAGGGCTGGACGAGTTGAGCGAGCGCATCGGCGCGATCTGCGAAGCCAATGGCGCGACCGATATTCGCGCGCCGCAGGGCGCCGCCGAACGCGAGAAATTGTGGTCTGGCCGCAAGGGCGCGTTCGGGGCGATGGGCCGCCTGGCCCCATCCTATTATGTGCAGGACGGCGTCATCCCGCGCAGCAAGCTGCCGCAGGTCTTGCGGCAGATCGGCGAGATCGGGCGCAAGAACGAACTGCGCATCGCCAACGTCTTCCACGCGGGGGATGGCAACCTGCATCCGCTGATTCTGTTCGACGAGCGCGATGAGGCGCTGACCATCAAGGTCATCGAAGCGGGCAATGAAATCCTGCAGGCGTGCATCGACGCCGGCGGCTCGATTACCGGCGAGCACGGCGTCGGCCTGGAGAAGCGCGACCTGATGGCGAAGCTGTACAGCGCCGACGACCTCGGCGCGATGACGCGGCTGAAGGCGGCGTTCAATCCCGACAACCTGCTCAATCCATGTAAGATGTTCCCGGCCACCAAGATGTGCATTGAGACGTGGCACCGCCGGCGCGAGATCATCCGCAGGCCGATCAAGGAACTGTCGGACGCATGGGGCGGGATGCCGATTCCCTAGAGCCGTTACCGATCAAGGTAGACACGACCGAAAGAAAAGCTCAACACAGAGACACGGAGACACAAAGAAAAAACCTCGTGGACCTTATGCTACGGTATAGAGGTTCTTGGCGCCTTTGTGACTTTGTATTAGATCTTCATCACCCAGATAACGCATGACGCATCCCAACGCAACATGGCATGACCGCGTGCCGAAAGTTGAACTGCACCTGCACCTCGAAGGCGCGATCCCGCTCGACGCGCTCTGGACGCTGGTGCAGAAGTACGGCGGCGACCCCGATGTGCCGGATGTGGCCGCGCTGCAAACCAAGTTCGTCTACCGCGACTTCCCACACTTCATCCAGACCTGGGTTTGGCAGACGCGCTTCCTGCGCGAGTACGACGACTTCACGTTCATCGCGGAAGCGATCGCGCGCGACCTGGCCGCTCAGAACGTGCGCTACGTCGAGGCGTTCTGCTCGCCGCCCGACTTCACGCGCCACGGCCTGCGCGCGCAGCCGCTAATCGAGGCGATTCGTACCGGGCTGGACCGCGTGCATGGCATCACCGTTCAACTGGTGCCCGACCTGGTGCGCGACTTCGGCCCGCTGCACGGGCTGCGCCTGCTCATGGAACTCGCCGAGCTCAAGGGCGCGGGCGTGATCGGCATCGGCATCGGCGGCTCTGAGCAGGCGTTCCCGCCGGAGCCGTTCGCCCCGGTCTACGCCGAAGCGCGGCGTATCGGCTTCCACACCAGCGCGCACGCCGGCGAGGCGGCCGGCGCCGCCAGTATCTGGGGGGCGCTGCGCGCGCTGAACCCCGACCGGATCGGCCACGGCACGCGCGCTGTCGAAGACCCGGCCCTGATCGACTATCTGGCGGAGCACCGCGTCCCGATCGAGTGCAACCCGCTCTCGAACGTGCGCACCGGCGTCATCCCGTCCGTGGACAAACACCCGGCGCGGCTCTTCTTCGAGCGCGGCATCCCGTTCAGCGTGAACACCGACGACCCAAAGATGTTCGGCAATTCGCTGGCCGACGAGTACCGCGCGCTGGAGCAGCACCTGGGTTTTTCGCGCGACGAGGTGCGGCAGGTCATTCTGAACGGCATCGAGACGGCGTGGCTGGAGCCGGACGCGAAGCGGCGGCTGGCCGCGGCGTTCCGCTCCGACCCAAACTGGCGCAACGACAGCGCATAGCACACCACCATGAACCTCATTACGCCGCAGATCATCGACAACGTCCAGCGCACGCTGGCGCGCGCCAGCGCGGACGGCCTGCGCCTGTCGCCGCGCGGCGGCAACACGTCGCAGGACCGCTTTCTGCCGCCCGCCGATGTGGACATCGCGCTCGACCTGACGCAGTTGAACCGCGTCGTCGAGTACGAGCCGGCCAACCTCACGATCACCGTCGAGGCCGGCATGACGCTGGCCGCCCTGCAGTCCCACCTGCGCGCGCAGCGCCAGTTCCTGCCGCTCGACCCGCCGCTGGCGGAGCGCGCGACGATCGGCGGCGTGCTGGCCGCCAACGCGCACGGGCCGCTGCGCTTCCGCTACGGCACCGCCCGCGACTGGCTGCTCGGCACGCGCGTGGTGCTGGCCGACGGCACCATCATCAAGGGCGGCGGGCGGGTGGTGAAGAACGTCGCCGGCTACGATATGCCGAAGCTGTTCATCGGCTCGCTCGGCACGCTGGGCGTCATCGCCGAGGCGACGTTCAAGCTCTCGCCGCTGCCGCCGGCCAGCCGCACGCTGATCGCGACATGCGAAACGCCGGCCGCTGCGACGGCGGCCCTGACCGTGCTCATGCGCGGCACGCCGCCGCCCAGCGCCGTCGAGATCGTCGATGCGGCGTCGGCGCGGGCCGTGCTGCTTGAGGCCGGCAGCGCGCCGTGGGCCGTCGTCGTGCAGTTTGCGAGCCTGCCCGCCACACTTGAACGACAAGCGAAAGATTTCGCGGCGCTCTGCGTAGAAAAAGAGCTGACCATCGCGGCCACATTCGAAGGCGCAGACGAAGAGCCGCTCTGGACGCGCATCCGCAACCTGCCCGCCACGCTGGCGAACCCGGATGCGGCCATCATCGAAATGCGCGTGCTGCCGACACAAGCCGCCGAGGCGGCAGGCAGACTGCAGACGCTGGCGAGCCAGTCGGGCGTGGACTGCGCGGTCTTCGTGCGCGCCGGGCAAGCGGTCTGGGCCGCGCTGCGCGGCGACCCGGCGGCAGTCGTGCAGACGATCGCCACCGCGCGCGACTGGCGCACCGCGCGGCAAGGCTACCTGGTCGTGCAGCGCCTGCCCGATGCCCTGCGCGGAACGCTCGACGTTTGGGGCCCGACGCGCGCCGACTTCGCGGTCATGCAGCATCTCAAGGCGCAGTTCGACCCATTGAACTTGTTAAATCCGGGCATCTTTGCCGGCGGACTGTAACAAAGTGAACCGTGAACAGTCAACAGTGGAGACCGAACACGCCAGTGCCCACTGTTCACTGTTTACTGTTCACTGCCCACTGTTCACTGTCTTGTCACAACGGAGTGACACATGCCTAATCCACTGGCCATTGGCCTGGCGATCAATCCTGGTTACGCCGACCAGAATGCACCGAGCGCCGGCGAGTTGCAGGCACTCGGCACGCGCTGGGTGCGTTTCCTGCTCAGCAACCGCATCGGCGCCAACGATCACGTCCAGAACTTCGACAGCGGACAGAACGGCGAGCTCGATCGCCTGCTGGCGCGGCTCGATGGAACCGGCGTGCAGGTGCTGGCGCTCATCAACCACGAGACGTTCTCGATCTCGCCCGGCGAGATGCGCGCCGACTGGAATGGGACGATCCAGCGGGTCGCCGGCATCGCCGAGCGGGTCGCGCGCTTCTATGGCAGCCGGATCGCGGCCATCGAAGTGCTGAACGAGCCGGACAACTGGGATCCCGGCACCGATTTTCATCGCTTCGGCGCGCAGGAGTACGGCGCACTATTGCGCGAGACGGTCCAGCGCGTGAAGGCCGTCAACCCGTCGCTCGCCGTCATCTCCGGCGGCTTGATTAGCCCGCTGACCATCTACCTGCGCGACATGCTTGCAGCGGCCGGCATCGCGCTGGACGGCGTCGGCTGGCACGGCTATCTGCGCTCGGCGAAGGGCTTTCCGTCGCCGGACTGGGGCGGGCCGGTGTACGGCCAGGACCTGGAAGCCGCGCTGCGCGAGGTGCGCGCGGTGGCGGGCGTGCCGATCTGGATCACGGAGATCGGCGTCTCGCTCGACCAGATCGGCGGCGAGTCGGCCGCGGCGGAATACGTCCGGCAAGCGCTGACCGCCGTGTACGATGTGGGCAGCGACGTGGCGTCGCACGTCTTCTGGTTCACATACCGCTTTCCGGCGACGCCGCACGAGCCGGGCCGTGACTACGGGCTGGTCTCGCCCGACGGCGCGCGCCGCCCGGCCTGGTCGGCCTTCGCCGGCGAAACGCGGCGCATCGGCGGACTGCCGCCGCGCCTGCCCCTGCCGCCCAGCCTGACCGGCGTGGAGCTTGCCCCGGCCACCATGACAGCCGGGCAGGTGCTGAACGTGAGCATCACGGTCAAGAACGACAGCGACGATCCGCTGCTGACGCAGGACCCGCCGCCCGGCTTCGTGTACGAGGAGGGCGACTCGTTCGAGTCGCGCGGGTTCACCGAACAACCGGGCGCGGTGCGCGTCGCCGTGGACTTCGACGGCCACGACGGCCTCGATCACCCGTATCGGTGGGGCCTCGGGCGAACGCTGCAGCCCGGCGAAACCGTGACAGTCACAGGCGGCATCCGCCTGCGCACGCCGCAGTCGCGCACGTACTATGCGGGGCTAGTGCGCGAGCATATCGCGTGGCTCGTCAGCCGCCAGGGCATGCAGACGATCCAGGTCGGCACGACGGGCCCGACCCGCGACGAACTGCAGCGCCAGATCAGTGCATTGCAGGCACAGATCAGCCAGTTGCAGGCGCGCATCACGCAGACGCGGCAGGAGAGCGAGCGGCTGACCGCGGCGGTCGCAGAAATCAAACGGCTAATTCAGTGAACACAAAGCAGTGAACAGTGAACAGTGAACAGTTGGCTCACGGTTGACTGTTCACTGTTCACTGATAACGGTGAGATGTGAGCAACCAGGCTGAACTGTCTTTGACCGGCTTCACGCCCGATGATCCGCCGAGCGCGACGGAGATGCTGCGCTGCACGCACTGCGGCATGTGCCTGAACGCGTGCCCGACGTACCGCGTGCTCGGCTGGGAGATGGATTCGCCGCGTGGGCGCGTGTACCTGATGCGCGGCGTGGCCGAGGGGCGTTACGAGGTGGACGCGCACTTCGCGCAGCACATGGATGCCTGCCTCGCCTGCCTTGCCTGCCAGACCGCCTGCCCGGCCACGGTCCAGTTCGGCCAGTTGGTCGAGTCCGCGCGTTGGCAGGTCACCCAGCATATGCCGCAGTCGCGCCTTGAGCGTTTCGTGCGCTGGCTTGTCTTCAAGCAGTTGTTCGCTAGCAATTTCAAGCTGCGGTTCGCCGCGTCGCTGATCCGGCTTTACCAGCAGAGCGGCATTCAATCCCTGGCTCACCGGCTGAAGCTGGTGCCGGCCAAACTGCGCGATTCGGAGCGGCTGCTGCCGCGCCTGCCGAGCCGCTTCACGCCGCTCGGTCGTATCTACCCGGCGTCCGGCCGGCAGCGCGGGCGCGTCGCCATGTTGTCGGGCTGCGTAATGGGCACCGTCTATGCGCCGGTCAATACGGCGACCATCCGCGTGCTGAACCGCAACGGCTTTGAAGTCGTGGTGCCGCGCGAGCAGATCTGCTGCGGCGCGCTGGCGGCGCACGCCGGCGAGCGGTCGACCGCCAAGGCGATGGCGCGGCGCAACATCGCGGCGTTCGCAGCCAACCCGCCATTCGACGCCATCATCGTCAACGCGGCCGGGTGCGGCGTATCCATGAAAGAGTACGGCGAACTGCTGAAAGACGACCCGGCGTGGCGCGAGCCGGCCGCGCAGTTCGCCCGCCAGGTGCAGGACGTCAGCGAGTTCCTGGCCGCGCGAGGCATCGAGCCGCCCACGCGCGCCATCCGCAAACGCATCACCTACCAGGACCCGTGCCACCTCGCGCACGGTCAGAACGTGCGCAGCCAGCCGCGCCAGTTGCTCGGCGCGATCCCGGGGCTGCAGATCATCGAGATGCGCGACTCCGACCGTTGCTGCGGCAGCGCCGGCATCTACAACATCACGCATCCCGACATCGCCATGCAGGTACTCGACGCGAAGATGGCCAACGCCGGCGCCACCCAGCCTGAGATCATCGTGACGGCCAATGCCGGTTGCATGCTACAATTACAGTTGGGCGTGCAGCGCGCGGGCATCAAAGCCGAGGTGATGCACGTCATCGAACTGCTGGACCGCGCATACGAAACCACGGAGGCACGTCACGCATGAGCCAGACCCAGGGCCGCTACAAGTCGCAATACGCCGACCGCGCCGTGCGCAACAAAGCGCAGGAGGTCAAGCAGTACCACAAGGACGACAGCCTGCCCGGCAAGCCGCTTTACCTGCTGATTCCCGGCGGTCTGTTTGCGCTGGCATCGCTCGCGCTGATCGTCTACGTCTGCTATGCGTGGCTGCTCGACGGCAGCATGGCCGATACACAGGCGACCAACTTCCTCTGTCTGCTCGCGCCGGTCTATATCGGCTCGGTGTTCCTGTTCTCCTACGGCTACGAGCTCTACGATGTGCCCAAGGCGCTCCGGCTGACCGCAGTCATCGTCTTCCTCACCGTGGCGGCCGTCGTCATCGTCGCCGTGCTGTTCGCGCTGCTGGGTGACAGCAAGGGCGGCTCATCGTCGAAGGGCAGCAGTTCGTCCAGTGGCTCCTCGTCCAAAGGTGGCGGCTCGGTGCTGGACGGCATTGGCAGCTTTGTTAGCGGCGGAAGTTCATCCAGCGGAGGCAGTTCGTACAGCGGCGGCAGCATGCCGATCTTCATGAACATCGGCGGCCCCGCGCAGACGGTAACGCACGAGGTCATCAGGGAAGTACCGGTGCCGACGGAGCCGCCGCCACCCCAGCCGGTGACCTGCCCGTTCTGCGGGCGCTCGTACATCCCGGCCGAAACGAAGTTCGCCTGCCCCAATTGCGGCGCGGCGACGCCGCAAGAGCTACTAGCGCCCGACGACCAGGGGCCTGCGCCCGATCACCCCGGCCCAGCGGCATAGCCACAACGCAGACCCTTCGGGTTTTGGAAACCCGAAGGGTCTACTGTTTTCACGTACTTGTTTACCGGGTAGTTGTCATGAGTGCCTGACCAGCCGTATTCAGCATGGGCACTGATCGATTGGTTGACCCGCTCGACCGCGTGGGATGGCGGCACGAGCAGACGCGCTCAAATACATCAACCCCACCCCCGACCCCTCCCCGCTTCGCAGGGAGGGGCGAAAAACAAATGGGATTGGCGCGGCGGCGAAGCCGCCGCGCCAATCCCCAGGAATGATTCCCCTTCTCCCCCGCAACGCGGGGGAGAAGGGGCCAGGGGATGAGGGGGCGGTGTGTACGGCAAGCCCCCAATTGAGAGTTCAATACGGGTCGTGCCAGAAATATAATATCGCGTGGTTGTCTGGGCCAAACATGCGGCAATGCCAATGAATACCCATCTGCAGACGCGGTAAACAATTATGTTTTCACGAGGAGCGCCTCATGGTTGACTTCCGGCTGAGCGACGAGCAGAAGGCGCTGCAGAAGCTGGCGCATGAATTTGCCGAGCAGGAGATCCGCCCGGTAGCCGCGGAGTACGACCGCAACGCGGAGTTTCCGTGGCCGGTGCTGCGCAAGGCGTTCGCGCTCGGCCTGATGAACATGAACATACCGCCCACGTACGGCGGTCCCGGCCTGGGCGTGCTGGATCAGGTCATCGCGCAGGAGGAGCTATCCTGGGGCTGCTCCGGCATCGCGGGGTCGATCTTCATCACAAGCCTCGCCGCGGGCGTCCTGCTGGCAGGCGGCAGCGACGAGCAGAAGTCCCACTGGCTGCCGCCGCTGGCGCGCGAGCTCACGCTGGCATCGTACGCCGTGACCGAGCCGGCCGCCGGCTCCGACGTGGCGGGCATTCAGACGACGGCGACGGCGCATGGCGGCGATTATGTGCTGAAAGGCAACAAGCGATTCATCACCGCGGGGGGCGTCTGCGACTGGACCATTGTCTTCGCGTACACTGACAAGGCGAAGGGGCACGACGGTATGAGCGCCTTTATCGTACCGCGCGCCAGCGCCGGGCTGTCCGTGCCGCGCAAGGAAGACATGATGGGCCAGCGCGCGTCCAACACGGCGGAAGTGGTGCTGGACAATGTCGTGGTGCCGGCCGCCAACCGGGTCGGGCGCGAGGGCGACGCCTTCCGCATCGCGATGGCCGCGTTCGACAAATCGCGGCCCGGCGTGGCCGCCTCGGCGATCGGCGTGGCGCGCGCGGCGATGGAGCACGCCGTCGGTTACGCCAAGCAGCGGCGCGCGTTCGGCGTACCGATCGCCCAGCACCAGGCGATCCAGTTCATGCTGGCGGAGATGCGCATGAATGTCGATGCCGCGCGGCATCTGGCGTGGCACGCGGCGTGGAAGGTCGACCAGGGCGAGCGCAACTCGCTCGAAGCGGCGGCCGCCAAGGCGTTCGCCGCCGACGCCTGCATGAAGGTGACGACCGACGCGGTGCAGGTTTTCGGGGGCTACGGCTTCTCGCGCGAGTACCCGGTCGAGAAACTGATGCGCGACGCGAAGGTGATGCAGATCTACGAGGGCACCTCGCAGATCCAGCGCATGATCATCGCGCGACAGATGCTACGGTAGCGGGCGAGCGGAGGTCAACCGTGCGTAATACGTTCGAGCCGAGCGAACAGCAGAAACGTACTGTGCTCGAGCACATTCATCACGAAATGCAGCAGTTGGCCTGGTTGTGCCAAATCGATCGCGGGAACAACATCGGCACGCCGAAAGCACAACCGGACGCCGCCCTTTGGAACGCCCGCATCGAAGCCATTCTCCTTCACGTGCGCACGCTGTTGGATTTCTTCGAGTGCTCCCAGCGGAAGCGCGCGAGTTACCCGTATCACGCCGACGACGTGATCTCGGAGGATTTCGGATTTGACCACGTGACGCCGTTGATCGAAAACCAATGGCGTGACCGGATCAACAAAGCACTGACGCATCTCACTTACTCGCATCCTCCGCTTGCGGACTTGAATAGAGAATGGGACTGGTCGAAGATCGTACCGCCCATCGCAAGGCAGTGCTGCAGGTTCATTGAACACATCGAAAAAGACCCGCGATATGTGTTGGAACCCGCTATACAATGGGGTGGCTTGAAACAGGCTCTGCGCGGATTGATTGTGTAGGGGCGAAGCATCGGCGGATGATAGTGGGCAATCTGCGTACTCGCGCCGATGCTTCGCCCCTACGAGCGCATCGTTATGCTGCAGTGCCTGCGCCGCATCGCGCCAAACTGTTCACTGCTGACGGGTTCACTGGCCGCGGCCAGCGCCATCTGGCTACTGCCTACGTCAGATAGTCCTTCAGCCGCCGGCTGCGCTGCGGGTGGCGCAGCTTGCGCAGCGCCTTCGCCTCGATCTGGCGAATGCGCTCGCGGGTGACGTTGAACTCCTGCCCGACCTCTTCCAGCGTGCGCGCCTGCCCGTCCTTCAGCCCGAACCGCCGCTCAATGACGGTGCGCTCGCGCTCGCTGAGGCCGTCCAGCACCTCTTTCATCTGCTCGCGCAGCAGTTGCAGCGACGCCGCGTCCACCGGACCGGGCACCGTCTCGTCCTCGATGAAGTCGCCCAGCGACGAGTTCTCCTCGGTGCCGATCGGCGTTTCGAGGCTCATCGGCTCCTGCGAAACGGAGAGGATACGTCGCACCTTGACCGCCATGCGGTTCAGCTTGCGTCCGAGCAGCGGGTCCATCGGCGTGCCGTTCAACCACGCACCCTCGACCGCCTTCTTCTCGGTCTCTTCCAGCATCCCCATTTCGAGCGCGATCTCCTCGTCGGTCGGCTCGCGGCCCAACTCCTGCTGCAGACGCCGCGAGACGCGCGAGACCTTGTTGATCGTCTCGACCATGTGCACCGGAATGCGGATCGTGCGCGCCTGGTCGGCGATGGCGCGGCTGATCGCCTGGCGAATCCACCAGGTCGCGTAGGTGCTGAACTTGAAGCCGAGCCGGTAGTCGAACTTCTCGACCGCGCGCATCAGACCGATGTTGCCTTCCTGGATCAGATCGAGGAACGACATGCCGCGCCCGACGAAGCGCTTGGCGACGCTGACGACCAGGCGCAGGTTCGCCTCCGACAGGCGCTTGCGCGCGCGCTGCCCGGCGTTCACCTGCTCGTGCAGTTTTTCAACCTCGTTGGCCGCATGGTGCCCGGCCTGCAGCTTCTGCATGGCGGCTTCGCCCTTGCGCATCGCCTTGGCCAGCATCACCTCGTCTTCGCCGGTCAGCAGCGGCTCGGCGCCGATCTCGCGCAGGTACATGCGCACCGGATCGGCGCTGATCTCCTCGTGCTCCGAGGCGAGCAGTTCGTTGACGACCTCGACGGCATCGGCTTCCGGCGCTTCCTCTTCGAGCTTTTTGATGAGTTCCGGCGACGGCTCGTCGAGGTCGATCTCATCCTCCGCCAGCACCCGGATGCCCTGCTGCTCAAGATACGCGTAGACCGGATCGTATGCCTCGGGATCGCCATCCAGCTCCGGAATGAGCTCGAAGATCTCTTTTTCGGTGAGGGCCTTGTGTTTCTCGGCCTTCGCCATCAGTTGTTCCAGTGCCGGGTACTTCTCCAGCACGCCCGTTTCGTTCTCGCTCATACCGTTTTCTCGTTCGCCGCGGATTCTGCGCGGCCCAGCATTGTACGCGCCCGGAGCGCCGACTGGGTCCAGTCCAACTGCTCAGTCGTCAGTGAGATCCGCTGGCGGTACTCCCGCAATTCGCCGGCATCGCCCGCGCCCTGCGCTTCGATTTCGAGGAAGCGCAGCCGGTTGATTAGCTGGCGCAGACCCTGCTCGCGCAAGCGCAGGACGGATTTTTCCAATTCTTCGACCATCAGGGGTTCGAAACGACGACCCAGGTCGACCAGCGCATCATAGCGCGCATGCAGGGCCTCGTTCAGACGCTGGCGCAGGCCGGCCGGCTGGCCGTCCCCCTCGCCTGGCTCCAGCGTCCGCAGCGATTCGTAAATCTGGCGATTCTCGCTCTGCACAAAATCGTCGGCCATGAGGCCCAGCCGCTCCACGCCGGTCAGTTCATCCGGATGTCGCAGCAGCATCGACAGGCAGAAATCTTCCAACCCGAGTCTCTGCAAGGTCCGAGGCTCCGGCGCGCTCGGTCCGGCCGCCGGCCGTGCCCGCGCCGGGCGCGGGGCCGGCTCGGTCGTGCGCGCCGCCATCTCGAGCAGTGCGCGCTCGTCAACACGCAGCCGGCGCGACAGTTCCTGCACGTAGTGCGCGCGCTGCACGCTGTCCGCCATCGAGCGGATCAGCGGCAGGAGTGTGCCGGCCGCCTCGGATTTGCCTTTGGCCGACGACAGGTCAAGCGGCGCGGTGACGATCTGAATGAGATAGTCTACCACAGGCAGCGACGTATCCAGCATCGTCTGCCACGCCGCGGGGTCCTCGCGCAGCAGGTCGTCGGGGTCGTAGCCCGACGGCAGAACCGCCACTCGGATCTCCGCCTGCAGGTGGCTCTCGAAGTCGACCAGGTTGCGACCGACGGGCACCGGCACGGCTTCTTTGTCGAGCGCGTCATGCGCGACGCTTAGCCCGCGGCGCATCGCCTCGAAACCCGCCGTATCAGCGTCGAGTGCAAGTATAAACTTTTTCGCCAATCTCTGCAAGGTTTTTAGCTGGCTCTCGGTCAGCGCCGTGCCCATCGCGGCGACGACGTTCTTGTGGCCCATCTGGTGCGCCATCAACGCGTCGACGTAGCCCTCGACGATGACGGCCGTATGACCCGCGCGGATGGCGTCCTTCGCCATGTCGATGCCGTACAACACGGCCGATTTCTCGAACAGCGGCGTCTGCGGCGAGTTGAGGTACTTCGGCTGCTGCTCGTCGGACAGCGCGCGCGCGCCAAAGCCGATCGTCTGCCCCTTGATGTCGCGGATCGGGAACATGAGCCGGTTGCGGAAGCGGTCGTACTGCCCGCCGCCCTCGCGCTCGCTCGCCAATCCGGCGTCGAGCACGTCCTTCGGCAGGAAGCCCTTGCCCGCCAGGTACTTGCCCAGCGCGTCCCACGACTCCGGCGCGAAGCCCAGCTGAAATGCAACGATCGACTCGCCGCTGATGTCGCGCCGCGATAGGTATTCGCGCACGCTCTGCGCGGCCGGGCTGTTGATGAGCAGGTTGTGGTAGTAGCGGACGGCCGACTCCAGCACGTCGCGCAGGCGGCGGATGCGCGCGTCCTCCTCGGCATCGGCCGGCACGCGCGCCTTCAGTTCGACGCCGGCGCGCCCGGCCAGCGTGCGGAGCGCCTCCGCAAACTCGACGTTCTCCCGCTTCATCACGAAGTTGAAGATATCGCCACCCGTTCCGCACGCGCCAAAGCAGTGCCACGTCTGCGTCTCCGGGAAGACGTAGAACGACGGCGTTTTCGTGTTGGCGTGGAACGGGCAGAAGCCGCTGAACGACTTGCCCGAGCGGCGCAGCTTCACGCTTTCACCGATGTACTCGACGATATCGAGTTTGGCTTTGATCTGCTCGACAGGTGTCATAAGGGCACGAGACCCTTCGTGTGGTGAACACCCGAAGGGTCTATCGGAAACAGAGACAACTCGCGTGGCGCCCGCCTCCCGCATAAGGCCGGGGGCAAGCGCCACGCGTCAATTTGACGGGTGGACGCGCTCTAGATCATTCTGCAAAAACATCGGGCACGCTATACGGTTCGCCGAGTAGGGGCAGGTCTTTGACCTGCCCGTCGGACAGGCCAAAGGCCTGTCCCTACATGCGGCGTGCAGCCTCGTGCCACACTACGTTTGACTATTTCGCAAACCGCTCTAGCGGTCGCGGCTGATCTGGCCCAGCGCGGCCTGCGCCGCCGCCAGGCGCGCCACCGGCACGCGGAACGGCGAGCAGGAGACGTAGTTCAGTCCCAGCCCGTGGCAGAACTCGATCGACGACGGGTCGCCGCCGTGCTCGCCGCAGATGCCGATTTCCAGCTTGGGATTCACGGCGCGCCCCTTCTCCACGCAGATGCTCATGATCTGCCCGACGCCCTCGCGGTCCAGCGTCTGGAACGGGTTGACCGGCAGAATCTTGTCCTCGACGTACTTGAGCAGGAACTTCTCCTCGGCGTCGTCGCGCGAGAAGCCGCAGGTGGTCTGCGTCAGATCGTTGGTACCGAACGAGAAGAACTCGGCGTACTCCGCGATCTGGTTCGCGGTCATCGCCGCGCGCGGCAGCTCGATCATCGTGCCGAACTTGTACGGGATGCGCGACTTGCGCTCCTTCATCACCTGCTGGGCGACCGCCTCCAGCGCGGTGCGCTGGGACTTCAGCTCGTTAACATATCCGACCAGCGGGATCATGATCTCCGGGTGAACTTTGACGCCCTTCTTGGTCACGTTAATGGCGGCTTCGAAGATGGCGCGCACCTGCATCTGGGTGATACCTGGCATGATGATGCCGAGTCGGCAGCCGCGCAGCCCGAGCATCGGGTTCTGCTCGCGCATGCGGTTCACCGCTTCCAGCAGTTCCTCGCGCTCCAGCAACTGCGTCTTCAGTTTCCCGTAGCGGTCCGGGTCATCGGTCGAGACGCCTTCGAGCGCCAGCTCGATCTTCAGGCGCGCCACCTCGAGCATCAACTCGTCGTGGCTGGGCAGGAACTCGTGCAGCGGCGGGTCGATCAGGCGGATGATGACCGGCAGCCCGTCCATCGCCTTGAAGATGCCTTCAAAGTCGCTGCGCTGGAATGGCAACAGATGCTTGAGCGCCTGCTCGCGGTCCGCGTCGGTCTTGGCGAGGATCATGCGCCGCACGATCGGTAAGCGCTCCTCCTCGAAGAACATGTGCTCGGTGCGGCAGAGGCCGATGCCCTCCGCGCCAAACGTGCGCGCACGCACGGCGTCGCGCGGGTAGTCCGCATTGGCCCACACGCCGAGGCGGCGGAAGCCATCGGCCCACCCCAGCAGGATTTGCAGGTCCTTCTGGTCCTCAAACGCCGGCCGCGTCATGTCCAGCGCGCCCGCGAAGACTTCGCCGGTCGCGCCGTCAATCGAGATGATCGCGCCCTCCTGCACCACCTTGCCGGCCGCCGTGAAGCGCTTATTCGGCATGTCGACTTTGATGTCTTCGCAGCCGGCCACGCACGGCAGGCCCAGGCCGCGCGCCACGACGGCCGCGTGGCTGGTGGCGCCGCCGTGCTGGGTCAGGATGCCCTTGGCCTTCAGCATGCCATGCACGTCGTCGGGGTTCGTTTCGGGGCGCACCAGAATCACGGCGCGGCCTTCGGAGCCGAGCTTCGCGGCGAGATCGGCATCAAAGACCGCTTCGCCGGTCGCCGCGCCGGGCGAGGCGTTCAAGCCCTTGCCAAGGAAGCGGCCTTCGGTCTTCGCGTGCGCTTTGGTCTTGTCGTCGAAGCGCGCATGCAGCAACTGGTCCACGTGCACCGGTTCCACGCGCATGACGGCAGTCTCGCGCGTGATCAGCTTCTCTTTCGCCATGTCCACGGCAACCTTGACGGCCGCCTGCGCCGTGCGCTTGCCGGAGCGCGTCTGCAGCATCCAGAGCTTGCCCTCTTCGATGGTGAACTCGACGTCCTGCAGGTCCTTGTAGTGCTTCTCCAGCTTGGCGCAGACATCCATGAACTGCCCGAACGCCTTCGGCAGTTGCGCCTTCATGCGCTCGATCGGCTGCGGCGTGCGCACGCCGGCGACGACGTCCTCGCCCTGCGCGTTGAGCAGGTATTCGCCGAAGACCGCCTTCTCGCCGGTCGACGGGTTGCGCGTGAACGCCACGCCCGTGGCTGACTGGTTGCCCGTATTGCCGAAGACCATCATCTGCACGTTGACGGCGGTACCGAGCGCGTCCGATATCTTCTGCGAGTGGCGGTAGTCCACCGCGCGGCGGCCGTACCACGAGTCGAACACGGCCATGACCGCCATGCGCAACTGCTGGTGCGGATCTTCCGGGAACTCGATATCGCGCCCGGCGCGGATGATGCGTTTGAACTCCTCGACAATCTGCTGCAGGTCGTCTTCGTTCAGATCGGTGTCGCTCTTGACGTGCTTGCGCTCTTTCCACTCGGTCAGCACCGACTCGAAGTTCTCGGCCGGCACGTCGAGCACGATGCGCCCGAACATCTGCACCAGACGGCGGTACGCATCCCAGCCGAGGCGCGGGTTGTTCGTCTTCTGGATGAAGCCCTGCAACGTGTCGCGCGTCAGGCCGATGTTCAACACGGTGTCCATCATGCCCGGCATGGAGAACCTGGCGCCGGAACGCACGGAGACCAGCAGCGGATTGTCGGGCGAACCGAACAGCCGGCCGGATTTCCTCTCGACTGTCTTCAGCGCCGCCAGCACCTGTTCCCACATGCCCTTGGGCGGCTTCTGCCCCTTGGCGAAATAGTCGAGGCACGCCTCGGTCGTGATCGTGAACCCGGGCGGCACCGGCAGGCCGATGCGCGTCATCTCCGCGACACCGGCGCCCTTGCCGCCGAGCAGGTCGCGCATGTTGGCGTTGCCTTCCGAGAACAGGTAGACCCACTTCGGGCCTGTCACCCGTGAAGCGAGCGCCGTTTTCGACTGTGTCTTGGTTGCCATGTGCGTATCCTCTTGCAAATGAGATCGATGGTGTATGATGCCGGTCACTGCATCTTCGCCAGCAGCCAGCCTTTGACGTCTGCCAGGGGCACGCGCACCTGTTGCATCGAGTCGCGGTCGCGGATCGTCACCTGCTTGTCCTCGAGCGACTGCACATCGACGGTAATGCAGAACGGAGTGCCGATTTCATCCTGCCGCCGGTAGAGGCGGCCGATCGCGCCGGTATCGTCGTACACGGCCATGAAGGAGCGCTTGAGGTCCTTCGACATCCCGCGCGCCATCTCGACCAGCTCGGGCCGGTTGCGCAGCAGCGGCAGGACCGCCGCCTTGTACGGCGCCAGCGCGTACGGGAACTTGAGCACGACGCGCTTTTCGTTCTTGACCTTCTCCTCGTGGTAGCTTTCAAACAGCGAAACCAGCACGGCGCGCTCCACGCCCATGGCGGGCTCGACGACGTACGGGATATACTTCGCCTGCGTGTCATCCTCGAAGTACGTCAGGTCCTTGCCGCTCCGCTCCTGGTGCGCGGTCAGGTCATAGTTCGTGCGGCTGGCGATGCCTTCGACCTCGCTCCAGCCCATCGGGAACTTGTACTCGATGTCGTAGTTGCCCTTGGAGTAGTGCGGCGGCTTCTCCGCTTCGAAGTCGTCAGGATCGGGGCCGTGGATGCGCGTGAAGTCGCGGCGGATCTCCTTGACGCGAATGTGCTCCGGCTGGATGTTGAACGTGCTCACCCACCAGTCCAGCCGCGCGGCGCGCCAGTGCTCGTGCCACTCGTCCTCACTGCCCGGCTTGACGAAGAACTCCATCTCCATCTGTTCGAACTCGCGGTCGCGGAAGATGAAGTTGCCGGTCTGCACCTCGTTGCGGAACGCCTTGCCGATCTGTGCGATGCCGAACGGCAGTTTGCGACGCATCGTCTCCTGCACGTTGCGGAAGTTGACGAGGATGCCCTGCGCCGTCTCCGGCCGCAGCCAGATCTGCGCGTTGTCGTCCTCGACCGCGCCGACCCAGGTGCGGAACATGGTGTTGAACGGGCGCGCCTCGCCGAGCGCGGAGCCGCACTCGGGGCATTTGTCGCCCTGCACCTTGTCGGCGCGCATGCGGTGGTGGTTCTCGACGCACTCGATCATCATATCGTTGAACGTCGTGGCGTGGCCGCTGGCGCGCCAGACGTTGGCGTTCATCATCACCGCCGCGTCGATGCCGACGATATCGTCGCGCTCCTGCACCATCGCCTTCCACCAGGCGGCCTTGACGTTGTTCTTCAGCAGCACGCCGAGCGGGCCGTAGTCCCACATGCCGCCGAGGCCGCCGTAGATTTCACTGCCGGGGAAGATGAAGCCTCGCCGCTTGCACAGCGAGACGATCGTGTCCATGTCAGTCATTCAGCGTTGCGTTCCTCTCAAATTGATTGCTACCACCCAAGACCTCACAGGTTTTAGAAACCTGTGAGGTCTGCCGTAGAGCGGTTTGCGGAATAATCCGATATAGCGCCACAGGTCCGCACGCCGAATGTAGGGACAGGCCTTTGGCCTGTCCGGCGGGCAGGTCAAAGACCTGCCCCTACACGGCGAACCGCATGGCGTACCGGTGTTTTTGCAAAATGCCCTAACTCGTGCGCTCCAGCAGGCGCAGGAAGTCGGTCGATTTCAGCCGCCGCTCCAGCACATGCTGGATATAGCGCTGCATGACCGCTTCGACCTCGGCCCGCGTGGGCGCGCCGAACTGCACGCGCATCACCTCGGCGTACTCGCGCGACTGCATGAAGCGCAGCGCCTTGAGCGCGTTCAGGGAGAGCGGGCGCGCTTCCTTCAGCGCCTCCCCATGGCGCGGGCAGAGCACGCCGCCCTGCGCCGCATCGAAGTAGTTGTCCACCGGCTCGATCGGCTCGTCGCCCAGCACGCAGTTGTGCAGTTGCGGCTGGTAGCCGAAGAACGCCAGCAGGTGCATCTCCAGGAAACGGGTGGTCAGCCAGAGGTCGCCCGTCTGGCCGATCCAGCCGAACGCGTCGCGCAGCAGGTCGAAGACCGCCGGGTTCGCCTGCTCCTCTTCGGCGAACTGGTCGACCAATTCGGCCGCATAGTACGCATACGCCGTGCGCGACAGGTCGCCCCGCAGCGCCAGGAACGGGTCGATGATCTCGGCCTGCGTGACGATGTCCAGCGAGCGGCCGCGCGCGATCTGCAGGTTCACATGCGTGAACAGCTCGACATGCCCGCTCTTGCGGCTCTGCGGCTTGCGCGCGCCCTTGGCGACGACGCGCAGCTTGCCGCGCGCCGGCGTGTAGATCGTCAGCAGGCGGTCGGCTTCACCCATGTCGGCGCGTTTCAGGATCAGCGCATCGACCCGATAAACGCGCTCTCTGCTCATGGCATGATTATACTTGCCGAATCGAACTGCGCAACCTGCGGGGGTGCCGCACACGGGGCTTCCAACGTCCGGCCCTCTTCCCAGCCTTCCCCCGTTCGCAACGGCAGCGAACAGGGGAAGGAGTTAATCCCCTCCCTTGCGACGCGACATTTGCGTCGCGGGGGAGGGTTAGGGAGAGGGTAACGTCAGCTTTGGAAGGGGCCGAGGTAATTTACTTTATGGCAGCTTGCTGGCGTCGAAACTGTGCGGCAACAGCTCGCTCAACGCATAAACTGTCGCGTGCCCGTCGAGGTCGGCGACGATGATGCGCAGGCCGGGCGCGAACTCGACCAGCACCTGCCGGCACGCGCCGCACGGCGTCCCGCCGTTGGCCGTCACGACCGCGATCGCCGTGAACTCGCGCTCACCGCTCGATACGGCCGTGACGACCGCCGTGCGCTCGGCGCAGATCGTCAGCGGGTAGACCGCATTCTCCACGTTGGCGCCGGGATAGATGCGCCCCGACTTGCCGCGCAGGGCAGCCCCCACGGCGTAGCGCGAATATGGCGCATACGCCCGTTCCCAGGCGGCGCGCGCCGCCGCCAGCAGTTCCTGATCGTGTGCGTCCATTATGCTCCATCCTTGCGCCGGATGACCCGCGCCGGCATGCCGACCGCGACCGTGCGCGGCGGCACGTCTTTGGTCACCACCGACCCGCCGCCGGTCGTCGCGCCCGCCCCCACCGTCACCGGCGCGCGCAGCAGCGAATCGCAGCCGATGAACGCATCGTCGCCGATCTCGGTATGGTTCTTGCGCACGCCGTCATAGTTCATCGTGATCGTGCCCGCGCCGATGTTGACGCGGTCGCCGAGCGTGGCATCGCCGATGTAGCTGAAGTGACCGACCGAGACGTGCCGGCCGACGGTCGAGTTCTTGACCTCCACGAAGTTGCCGAGGTGCGTGAAGCTGCCGATCTGCGCGCCGGGGCGCAGGTGGCTGTACGGCCCGATATTGGCGTCGTCGTCCATGACCGCCTCCTCGACAACCGAGGCGGTGACGACGCAGCGCGCGCCGATGCGCGAGTCGCGCACGATGCTGTTGGGGCCGATCACGGCGTCCTCGCCGATGACGCACGCGCCTTGCAGGTGCGTGTTCGGCAAAATCGTCACGTCGCGCGCGATCTCCACGTCGGCATCGATGTAGGTCGTATCGGGGTCGGCCAGCGTGACGCCGGCGCGCATCCAGCGCTCGCGGATCTGCGCGCGCACGAGTTTCTCGGCGCGCGCCAGCAGCACCCGGTCGTTGATGCCGATCACCTCGGCGATGTCGTCGATCGTCAGCGAGGCGATCCGCTCGCCCTGCCGCACCGCCAACTCGACCGTGTCGGTCAGGTAGTACTCGCCCTTGGGGCGCAGCGGCAGCGCGGGCAGGTTGGCCCACAGCCACGCGGCGTCGAAGCAGTAGATGCCGCAGTTCAGTTCGCGGATGCGCAGTTGCTCCGGCGTGGCGACCGCTTCCTCGACGATGCCGGTGATCTGCCCGCCGGCGTCGCGTGTGATGCGCCCGAACGCCATCGAATCGTCGGACACGACGGTAAGCGGCGAGACTTTGGCATTCGTCGCGACGTGCAGTTCGATCAGGCGGCGCAGGGTGTCGGGCTTGACGAACGGCGTGTCGCCGTACAGCACGATCACCGTGTCGGCCTCGCGCAGGGCGTCGCGCGCGACGAGCACGGCGTGGCCGGTGCCGCGCTGTTCGCCTTGCAGGACGAAGCGGGCCGCGTCGCCGACGACCGCCTGCACCGTCTCGCGCTCGTGGCCGACGACGACCACCGGCGTCGCGCCGGTCACTTCAGCGGCGGTGCGGACGGCGTACATCACCATCGGCCGCCCGGCGATGCGGTGCAGCACCTTCGGCGTTTTGGATTTCATGCGCGTGCCCATCCCGGCGGCGAGCACGACGGCGAGTGTGTTCATGGGGTACCTCGTGGGCAGATAACAAAAAACTGAGACTACAGTCTCAGTTGATTATAACGCAGGCCGGGGCGGGCGGACTCACATCACTCACATCGAACCCAAGGGCCTTCTGATCTAGGGCAATTGCAGAGTGCCAGCTGTTTTCAACAAAGGGTTCGTTCCCAGCTTTTGGTCATACTTGAAGAAAGCTGCGCACGGCGGAAACCAAGCCGCTCAAGTTTTCGCCCTGCAAGTAGTGACCGCAGTTGGGTATCGTAACGATCTGGCAATTTGCCATCTCGGCGGCCATGCGACCCGATGTCTCCGGTTCGATTTCGGTTTCGGAAGCCAACACCAGCAATGTGGGGCAGGCGATCTTTCGGAGCGCAGCCCATTCCGCGCCTGCTCCGGGATACCGTTTCGACAGACTTGGCGACATCAGGATGGGATCCCACCGATAAGTCCAGTGGCCGTCTGCGCGTTGAATCAGGTTGGCAAGTCCGGTCGAGCGGATTTCCTCAGGGCCTACGGTCGGGGAATGTGCCTGCCTTTCTTGAATTGCCGACTCCACATTGTTGAATACCTTATGCTCCGGCACATCATCCGACGTGGTACCTGCCGGCAGTATTCCCGGGCCAATCTGTGGCGCGATGTCACCGATGATCAGTTTCGTTACCGCCTCTGGATGCGCTGCCATATAGAACCACGCATTTCTGCCGCCCATTGAGTGTCCGAGCAAAGCGAATGACGGCAATTGCAGCGCCAACGCAAAGGCGTCGATGTCTTCCACCCATCTTTCAATGCGATAATCGGTGGCCCACTCGGTGCGACCGTGCCCGCGCTGGTCAAGAACCAACACACGAAAGCGATCCTGCATCGCCCTGGCGAAAGAATCCCAGGAGTGCGCGGTTTCCGACAAACCGGGCAAGATGACTAATACTGGTGCGGCATCGTTTGGCCAATCGCGGTAATAGAACCGCAAGCCGTTCAACATGACGTTCTTTTCCTGCACAAGGCTGCCGTGCGTCATCGTGGTTCTCCCGTTAGTTGCGAAGGCTATGGTCAACCTGCGTATCGAGGCCGATCCTCTTGCCGGGACACCTCGATCGCAGCTGACCCGAAGACGTCCGTGATAACCTCATAAGCTTTGGCCGCACGCGAACCGAATCGCGCGAATTTAATCTCCGCTGAATGCGATCAGTTTATCGCTTTCCACCATGTCTGCGCAAATCAGCGCGAGAACGGGGCGTCAACCGCTTGGACCGCGAACAGCACGAAAGACCGCGAAAACCGCGAAACGGTATGCGCGGCACCCTTTCGCGTCTATCGCGTCCGTTTCGTGTGCTTCGTGTTCCAAAGCCTCCGCGCATCGCCAGTGCGCTACTTGCTCCCCTTTGCCGCATCAATCATCTTGCGTTGCACGTCTTGCTTCAAATACGGCCGTAGAACGTCATAAGCTTTCTGTGGCGTATCCACGTCAATCATGCCCTGTTTACCGCCGCTCACGGACACCAACCAGGGGACGCGGCCCGCCTCATGAGAAGTCGAGCGGAAAACCGTTGTGTTATCAAAAGTGCGGTTATTGAAAGCGGCAATGTCAATAGAGATTTCGTACGACAAGCTTTCAGTCCTCGTTGGGACAGCCCTATAGATCACAGCCGTAACTGGCGATGCAGCCAGCATTGAAAGAAACTGTGAGACGATTGATTTTGGAAGCGTGAGGCTCTCGGTCGCCGTCGCCACATTGTTCCAATCACCGTAGGCACCGCGCACCGAAAAACTGGCTGTACCCGTATATCCAGTGGTCACCGGCATCAAGTCGTATTGGCCAACGATGGTCAGGGCAGACCAGTCCGTGAAGGTTCGAAACTCACCCCGTTGCTCGTGAATCGAGATTTCGGTGACTTCCACAACTCTTCCAACGTGAGCGATGGACGGCAACGCATCTGGCGCGTTTCCATAGGGCGACACGTCGCAGGCAACGAGCCAGACGGCCATAACACACAGAGACAGAAAGCGATGCATAAGTCTCCTTGAACCATCGACACCGGCAAAGCCATTCTATCACAGGCGTCGGGCGTTTGGACCACGAACGGCACGAAAGGGCGCGAAAAGCGCGAAAGCGCGCACCTTTCGCGTCTATCGCGGCATTTCGTGCGCTTCGTGGTCCAAACGCCCCGCGCTAACGGACGCCGATTGGTGCCGACGTGTCGCGTGGAGCATTGCCCCCGCTGCGCTCGCGTTGCGGCAGCTTATCCAGCAGCAGCCACCAGGCAATGCTCGCAGCGATCGATGGCAGCAACGCCACAGTCAGCGCCCCCGCCTGGCTCGCGCTGGATCCGAGGGGGAGGAACGCGATGCCCCAGCCGAGCACGCTGGCCAGAATCCACAGCGCCGCGCGTGGCACACGCCGGCGCAGCACCAGCCACTGGGGTACGCCAGTCGCCACGCCGATCAGCGCAATGACGACGGCGGGCGGCACGACGCCCGCCGAGAACGTGACGACACCCATCAGCGCGGACAACAGCGACCAACCGAGCGCCGTGGCCGCAACCCACCACGCCATGCGCGGCAGATAGCGGCGGAGCAAAAGATATTGGAGCAAACCGGCCACCAGCCCCAGTACGGGCAAGATGAAATAGATGAACAGGAAATCTTCAGTGATGTGGCTTTGTCCTCCCACCTGGATCGTGTCCCCCACGGCTTTCACGACCTGAGCCATGATGGCCCAGGCGATGACCCACGCGATCGGCAAGCTGATCGCACTCACGATCACCCATGCGGGATAGAAGAGCCACGCGGGCTTTCTATTCTCTCCTGCTATCATGTGTGCCTCCTTGCTCAATGCTTTCGTGGCGCGACTCCCGATCAGAGCGATACCCGATCAGTTCGTCGTACCAATACGTCACATCGTCACTCCGGCGGAAGCCGGAGTCCAGGATTGTGGACTGGATGCCGGCTCCCATGGAAATAGGTAACTCTAGGCGTAGGGCCAGGTCTTTGACCTGGCCAACCGGACGGGTCAAAGACCCGTCCCTTCACCGACACGGCCATTTCCATGCGCGAGTGTGCGTCCCTGGCGCATCACCAACTCCCATGGAAATAGGCAACTCTAGGCGTAGGGCCAGGTCTTTGACCTGGCCAACCGGACGGGTCAAAGACCCGTCCCTACACCGACACGGCCATTTCCATGCGCGAGTGTGCGTCCCTGGCGCATCACCAACTTTCGCCGTGCCGGCGCCGGTGCCTATCATCGGCACCATCCACGACGCTAAAACGACTAAAATGTCAGAGGGCACAATACTCAGAACCGCCGCCAGCGCCCAGCCTCCCGTGCTGATCGCGATCCACCAGCCCACTTGATAGACGCGTCGGCGCAGTACCAGCCACTGCATGATCCCCAGCACGGCCCCAAACATGGTCAGCGTGATGGCCCCGGCCGGCCACGATGCTGCCGGCCATGCCACCCGTGCGAGCCAGTGCATCTTATCGTTGATGATCAGCGTGAATGCCCAATCCGGCCAGCCCGGTTGAAAGAAGCCCGCGAGGAGGGGCAGCAGGCCGATGGAGGCGTACCCGGCCGCCGTGGCCGCCACCCACCCGCGATGCGCTTCAACGCCCGGCGCAACACCAACCACTGCGCCAGGCCGATGGTCGCGCCCATGGCGGCGCCACACAGGACGGCGGCTGGCGGCAGCATCCACGCGGTGACTTCGCCGGCACGTTGAGGGTCGTCCAGACGATCCAAGCCCAGGGCGATTTGGACGGCGCCGACCGGAAGACCATAAAGGAGCATGCCTACAAAGGTCGCCGCGAACCAGAGCAGCAAGAACGTCCAGCCGGGCTGAGTGCGCCCGCGATTGAGGGCTGCGCTCGGAGTTGTCATCGACTGTGTTTCCATCACTTGCCAGCGATCGGTAGCCCAAGAGACGCTGCACGGCACGGATAACAACAAAAAGCCGAGACGGTGGTCTCGGCTCATTGTACCACATAGCGACGGCCGCTACTTACGCACGAGCCGCCGGATGACGACGAACACCAGCAGGGCAACCAGCAGGTACGGCAGCAGGATCACGCCGAACCAGATCAGCGCGTCGCCGAGCTGGCGCAGGATGTTGGTCTGGGCCGTCACGGCCGTCGTTAATGTCTGATCGGGATGCCAGACGTTGGGCGTGGCGGTCGGCGTCGCGGTGGGCGTCGGCGTCACCGTCGGGGTGGCCGTCGGGGTCGGCGTCGGCACCAGTTCGCGCATATCGACCGTGATCGTCGAGTACGCCGTGCGCGCGTTCATCGCGTTCAGCTTGCCCTTGATCTCCTCGATCTGCCGGCTGATGTCGCTCAACTGCGCGTTGACCTTCAGCGCCTCGTCGACGGTCTGCGCCTTGACCAGGAACTCGCGGATGCGCGCCTCGGTCGCCTGCAGGTTGATGAGGCGCGACTGCAGGTCGACGAACTGCTCGGTCACGTCGCTGCTGGTGGCGACGTCGTTCTCGATCGTGAGCGCGACCTTGCGCACCAGGTTCAGCGACGGCTCGAAGTTGTCGACCGGCACGGAGAGCGTCACCTGGCCGCCCTTGCGGTTGCCCTCCACGAAGGTGCGGCTGCCGACCAGGTAGCCGCCGACATCGGAGGCGATGCCGGTCAGGCGCATCACCGCCGTGTCGACATTCTCGACGACGATCGAAAGCTGGGCGTTCTTGATGATCTTGCGATCGATCGGCGCGGCGTTCGCCGGCGCGCCGCCAGCGCTGGCCTGCGGGGCGCTGGTTGCTGCGGCCGCCGGGGCCGGAGCGGCGCTGCGGCCGGCGGCCGTTGGGGCGGCTGCCGCTGCGGTCGTCGGCATGGCCGGGGCGCTGGTCGCGGCCGCCGCATACGGCGCCGCCGATGAAGGCGTCGGCGCGCCGCCGCAACTGCTCAAGGCGATCAGAGCGATGACGACCGCGCCGACGAGCGTATACTGCACGGAGTTCTTCTGCATGGGCTCCTCCAGTGTCGCATGGTCCGTTGACCCGTTGCACGCTACGGCGCGCGCCGTGACGCGCGGCGGGTTTGCCGTTGCCTGAAGAAGAGACGCCGCCGGAGCGGCTGAAGTTCCACCGTATAAAAAAGCCGAGACGGTTGTCTCGACTCATTTTACCACAGGCACCCGGACAGGAGCCAGTTCGCTGCCTTACCCCGGGTATACCGGCAAACTCTCGAAGCTCGTCAGCGTGTCGCTGCTCGGATGGTCATTGCGAGGAGGCGTTTTGTGCCGACGAAGCAATCTCGACTTCCGCGTTGAGGATACAGCGAAGCGGTGCTTTAGCGTTGCTTCGTCGCAAACGGCGCTCCTCGCAATGACTGTTTGGGCATGCCGGCAGATCGGGCGTCTGCGACATTTTTCCGCGACACCGGCCTGCCCTCACATTCAGACTTACCGCACGCTGTCGGCCACCTTCAGCAGATCCTGGCGCGTCACGGCTGCGTCATCGCTGATGAGCACCACGTATACCGCGCCGACCTGCCAGAAGACGTTCTGCACGGCCAGGTCGCCGCGCCAGCGCGACTCCATGTGGCCGCCGCCGGGCTCGCCGGCCTTGGGCACAAACTCCGACTTCCACGCGCCGACGGCATAGGCGGCGGGCTGCTTGTTCACCGTCACGTCCTGCACGCTCGTGGTCGGCGCGACCTGCAAGGGGATCAGCGTGTTCTGGCGCGCCTGCACCAGCGACAGCGCCTTCGTCTGCGTCAGCTTCGGGTCGCCGCCGGGCAGTTGCCGCGTCGCCAGGAACGACATATACACCAGGCCGTTACGTGTATCATAGTTGGCCTGCCCGAAGCGATACCCTTCGGGCACCCAGCCGGGCGCGGCAGCCGTCCAGCCGGCGCTCTGCGAAATCTCCGACAGTTTCGCGCTCGACACCAGATCGGCCGGCATCACGGCGGGCGGCGTCACCACCGCGGACGGGCTGACGCCCAGCCCGAGCCAGCTTGACAGCGAAGCGCGCGCTTCCGGGGTCGCCAGCGTGACCGCCACGGCGATCAGAAGGAGACTCGCCGCCACGACGGCCAGCCGCGGCCAGAGTCCCCATCCCGGCGCGCGTGCCGGCTTCTGCCACGGCGCATCGGTCATGCGCGCCTGAAACGCCGGGCCCGGGCGGGGCGCATAGCCGCGCAGCAGGTCCGCCAGCGAGCGCCGATCATTCTGCTTGTTATTCATCGTGAACTCCTCCTCAGGCTGGCGACAGCCAGCGTTGTAGATGCTGCAGGGCGCGCCGCAACGACACCGAGACCGTGTTCTCCGGCATCTGCAGGTGCGCGGCGATCGCATTGACGCGCCAGCCCATCACATAGCGTAGGACGACCATTTCGCGCTGGGCGACCGGCAGGCGCTGCAACGCCTGCACAACCTCCTGCATCTGCTCCGCGCGCAACAGAATCGCCTCGGATTCGGGCGCGTCGTCCGGCGCGTTTTCGTCCAGGTCAGCCTCAGGGCGGGCCCCGGCGTAGCGGCGGCGGTCGATCAGGATGCGCCGCGCGATGGTGAACAGCCAGCGCAATACGGCATCGGCATCTCCACGGAAGCGCCGCCGCGCGTCCCAGGCGCGCAGGAACGTCTCGGCTGTCATGTCTTCCGCGTCCTGGGCTTGCCCGCCGCAGAGCGCCATCAGGAAGCGAAAGACGTGCAGATGATTCTTCTCGTACATCGCGGCAAATGAATCGGCATCGGCCAGCGGAGCCTCGCCTGGCGATGAGCGCCACAGGAAAGTCACAGACACACTCCAGATCGTGTTAACATCGATGATGTGCTTCTGCTAATAATAACGGATGGCGGGAAGAAATATGACAGGGTATGCAGAAAACAGAGGGTTGCGCGCAATAGAAAAGCCGAGACGGTTGTCTCGGCTGATTGTGACGCAGACTGGGGCGGATGGATTCGAACCACCGTCAGCGGATCCAAAGTCCGATGTGCTACCACTGCACCACGCCCCACTGATGAGTCATTTTAACATAGCCGGAAGCGCCCCCCAAATTGCCGCGCGATTGATCCACTGCTTACCCAATGCTCGCTGCGAATCCCAGACGTCATTCCGGCGGGTTGCCCGCTGGCTTCGGGCCAGCGGGCGGTTAACGCTCTGCGGCTTGAGGCCGCAGAGCACCGCCGGAATCCAGTCAAGCCAAATCGACTGACAGGTCGAGCCACTCCGGATTGGACGCTTCGATCAACTCCAATTTCCACTTCCGCTTCCATTCTTTGATGGTCTTCGCGCGGGCAATGGCACTCGCCATACTGTCGTGTAACTCATACCAAACGAGTAAATGTACACTGTACCGCTTGGTGAAACCATCGACCTCGTCACTCTTGTGCTGCCACACACGGCGCAACAGATTCGAGGTTACGCTGACATAGAGGGTGCCATTGCGGCGACTCGCGAGCAGATAGACGCAGGGTTGCTTGGTCATCGCAGCGCCTAATCTGGATGCCGGCTTTCGCCGGCATGACAACCCCACCCTACCCGGTAGAGCGCTGGCGCAAGGCCTCGTACATCATCAGCGTCGCGGAGGTGGCGACGTTGAGCGAGTTGACGCGCCCGCGCATCGGAATGCGCACGGCGACATCGGCCCCGTCCATCCAGAGCGGCGAGAGGCCCATGTCCTCCGCGCCGACGGCGATCGCCACCGAGCCGCGCAGGTCGGCGGCCGTGAAGTCGATCGAGGCGTGCGGCGTCGCGGCGACGATGCGGATGCCGCGCTCGCGCAGCCAGCGGAAGGCGTCGGCGGCCGGCGACTCGACAACCGGCACGGTGAAGACGGTGCCGCGCGAGGCACGAACCACGTTCGGATTGCTGACATCGGTGACCGGATCGCAGACGAGCACCGCATCGACGCCGGCGGCGTCGGCGGAGCGCAGGATCGCGCCCAGGTTGCCGGGCTTCTCGACCGCCTCGGCGACGACGAGCAGCGGCGCGGGCGGCAGGCGCAGGCCGGACAGGGTGCGGTCCGGGCGCGGGAAGACGGCCAGCCAGCCGTCCGGGTTCTCGCGGTAAGCCATCTTCGCAAAGACCGGCTCCGCGACCTCGACGAGCTCGGCGCCGATGCCGGCGAGGCGCGCCAGGATCTGCGCCTGGTCGGCATCGCGAATCTGCGCGGGGCAATAGTAGCAGGTGCGCGGCACGGCGCCGCTTTCGAGCGCCATCAGCAGCTCGTCGCGGCCCTCGACCAGCATCAGCCATTCGCGGATGCGGTCGCGCTTGTCGCGCAGGCGCACGACCTGCTTAACGCGCGGGTTTTGCAGACTGGTGATTTGGAGGGGCATAGCGAGTGTATTCTACCTGAAATCCACGAAGGGACACGAAGACACAAGAAGCGAGCCAGAGCGAGGAAGTAAAGGTGAAGACCAGCACGTGCCGCGCGCAGGCTTTCGTGACACTTCGTGTCCCTTCGTGGACAAAAAAAAGCGCGAGCGACCTTGCGGTCGCTCGCGAATGATTGCAGTTCCCCTGGCGATGGCCTACTCTCCCAGGACCTTGCGGTCCAAGTACCATCGGCGCTGGAGGGCTTAACGGCCGGGTTCGAGATGGGACCGGGTGTGCCCCCTCCGCTCAAATCACCAAGAGAACGATGAGCAGCTAGTAACTAGCAACTAATCGCTAGCAACTAATAACTAAATAGCGTGGCAAACCTACACAGTGAATCGCGTCGATGTATCAAGCCCTCGACCATTAGTACGGCTTAGCTGAGCATTACTGCCTTACACTTGCCGCCTATAGTAACAGGTGGTCTACCTGCGGTCTTACTGGCTTAAGCCATGGGTGACCTAATCTTGGGGCGCGCTTCCCACTTAGATGCATTCAGCGGTTATCGCAACCAGACGTTGGCTACTCGGCAATGCTCCTGGCGGAACAACCGACACACCAGAGGTCTGTCCAACTCGGTCCTCTCGTACTAGAGTCAGCCCCCCTCAAGTCACCTGCGCCCACACTGGATAGAGACCGAACTGTCTCACGACGTTCTGAACCCAGCTCGCGTAACGCTTTAATTGGCGAACAGCCAAACCCTTGGGACGTACTACCGCCCCAGGATGCGCCGAGCCGACATCGAGGTGCCAAACCTTGCCGTCGATGTGAACTCTTGGGCAAGATCAGCCTGTTATCCCCGGGGTAGCTTTTGTCCGTTAAGCCACGGCCCTTCCACTCAGTACCGTGGGATCACTAAGCCCGACTTTCGTCCCTGCTCGACTTGTGGGTCTCGCAGTCAAGCTCCCTTATGCCTTTGCACTCTATGGCTGGTTTCCATTCAGCCTGAGGGAACCTTTGGGCGCCTCAGTTACATTTTGTGAGGCGACCGCCCCAGTCAAACTACCCGCCTGACACTGTTTCAGCGGCCGATTCAGGCGCGCCGGTTAGGGTCAAGACTCAATCAGGGTGGTATTTCAACGACGCCTCCACCGAGCCCGCAAGCCCAGCTTCGTCGGCTCCCACCTATCCTACGCAGATCAAGCCCTTACTCAATGTCAAGGTATAGTAAAGCTCCACGGGGTCTTTTTGTCCTAGTGCGGGAAAGATGCATCTTCACACCTATTTCAATTTCGCCGGGTCCCTCGTTGAGACAGCGCCCCACTTGTTACTCCATTCGTGCGGGTCGGAACTTACCCGACAAGGAATTTCGCTACCTTAGGACCGTTATAGTTACGGCCGCCGTTCACTGGGGCTTCGGTTCAAAGCTTCGCCTTGCGGCTAACCAATCCCCTTAACCTTCCAGCACTGGGCAGGAGTCAGCCCCTATACGTCAGCTTGCGCTTTCGCAGAGACCTGTGTTTTTGTTAAACAGTCAGTAGGGCCCTTTCACTGCGGCCTCAGAGCGCTCAACACGCTCCAAGGCGCTCCTTCTCCCGAAGTTACGGAGCTATTTTGCCTAGTTCCTTAACGAGGGTTTCCCCGATCACCTTGGTATATTCTACCCACCCACCAGAGTCGGTTTGCGGTACGGGCACGTCGATCTCGATAGAAGCTTTTCTCGGCAGCTTGGGCTCAGTGGCTTCTGGCTTGCGCCTCGCCCACGCTTCAGCTCAGGTGGCGGATTTGCCTACCACCCTCAACGCCTTTGCGCTTAGACCGACCAATGTCCAATAGGCCGGCCCACCTACCCTACTGCGTCACTCCATCTCTGATAACGATCTTTCGTGGTACAGGAATATTAACCTGTTGTCCATCGCCTACGCCCTTCGGCCTCGGCTTAGGCCCGACTAACCCGACGCGGATTAACCTTCCGTCGGAAACCTCAGGTTTACGGTGTCCCTGTTTCTCGCAGGGATTACGCTACTCATACCGGCATTCTCACTTCTGCTCGCTCCACCAGTCCTCACGGTCCGGCTTCTCAGCAAAGAACGACCGTCATCGTTCGAGCAGAACGCTCCCCTACCGCCAGACGACGACCGTCTGGCCCACAGCTTCGGTAGTAGACTTGAGCCCCGTTATATTATCGGCGCAGGATCACTAGACCAGTGAGCTATTACGCACTCTTTGAAGGGTGGCTGCTTCTGAGCCAACCTCCTGGCTGTCTGAGTAATCCCACATCCTTTCCCACTTAGTCTACATTTCGGGACCTTAGCTGATGATCTGGGCTTTTTCCCTTTTGTCCATGAAGCTCATCCCCCACGGACCAACTCCCCGGCTATGGAATGGCGGCATTCGGAGTTTGGTTTGGTTCGGTAAGCTATTTGCCCCCTAGCCAATCCAGTGCTCTACCTCCGCCATTAAACGCCAAGGGCTAGCCCTAAAGCTATTTCGGGGAGAACCAGCTATCTCCAAGTTCGTTAGGCATTTCACCAACTACCCACAGGTCATCCCAAACTTTTGCAACAGTAGCGGGTTCGAGCCTCCACGACGTGTTACCGCCGCTTCACTCTGCCCATGGGTAGCTCACTTGGTTTCGGGTCTACTGTGCGCCACTGAACGCCCTGTTCAGACTCGCTTTCGCTACGGCTTCGGGTGTGTCTCCCTTAACCTCGCGACGCACAATAACTCGCCGGTTCATTCTCCAAGAGGCACGCCGTCACGCGGCCCTTACGGGCACCGCGCTCCGACTGCTTGTAGGCATACGGTTTCAGGTTCTATTTCACTCGGCTCACCGCCGTTCTTTTAACCTTTCCCTCACGGTACTAGTTCACTATCGGTCACGAAGAGTATTTAGTCTTACCAGGTGGACCTGGCGAATTCCCACAGGATTAGCGTGCCCCGTGGTACTCAGGAAAACGAAAACAGTTCGATCCGCACGTCTACGGGACTATCACCCTCTACGGTCAGTCTTTCCTGAACTGCTCGACTTGAGATCGAATTTGTCACTGTTTTACGCAGCTGCAACTGCGCGATCGTATCCTATTACCCCCGTCTCACAACGCCTGCAGGCTTGACATGAGACGAGTTTGGACTATTCCGCTTTCGCTCGCCACTACTCGCAGAATTTATCTTCCTCGGGGTACTTAGATGTTTCAGTTCCCCCGCTTACCTCCGTTCAGCTATGTATTCACTGAACAGTGACAGGCCATGACGCCTGCCGGGTTTCCCCATTCGGGCATCCGCGGATATAACGTCTGCTGGCGACTCCCCGCGGCTTATCGCAACCAACTACGCCCTTCTTCGGCTCTTCGTGCCAAGGCATCCACCGTACGCCCTTAGTAGCTTGGCACCAACGCGATTCGGTGTGAAGATTTACACACGCTATTTAGTTATTAAAGTGCTTGCTGCACTCCAGCTGATTAAGCCTTTCGGCCGCTAGAGGCTGACGACGCTTGCGCGCCGGCAGCCCACAGGGGCCGCACCGAGAGACAAAAATCGGCCAGACATTACGTCAGGCCGGAGTGTCTGCCGCAGTGTCCGATGTTACGCTATGCGATTTTCACCGCCGCGATCATATATGCCATACAATCTAAATTATAAGCGCGTTTCCTCGTCTGTCAAGACATGGAGCCGAGGGGATTCGAACCCCTGACCTCTTCCTTGCAAAGGAAGCGTTCTCCCAGCTAAACTACGGCCCCGGATCGTAAACTGGCTATTGGCCGTCGTCAGACCTGGAGCCGCAAACGCTGGACTGCGCGAGTGGGCCTTCCTGGGCTCGAACCAGAGACCTCAGTCTTATCAGGACTGCGCTCTAACCAGCTGAGCTAAAGGCCCGTGCCTTTGTCGAGCGCCTTAACAACTGAGAAGTGGTAGAGATTGTAGAAACACGGCAAAACAAGGCGTCATCTTGCGATGACGATTGACCTGGAAATCGGCTCGGGCAAGCCCTCGCCTAAATCCCTAGAAAGGAGGTGATCCAGCCGCACCTTCCGGTACAGCTACCTTGTTACGACTTCGTCCCAGTCACCAGCCCCACCTTCGACGGCTGCTTCCCTTGCGGGTTAGCCCACCGGCTTCAGGTGTTGCCAGCTCCCATGACGTGACGGGCGGTGTGTACAAGGCCCGGGAACGTATTCAACGCGGTATAGCTGACCCGCGTTTACTAGCAACTCCGACTTCATGCAGGCGAGTTGCAGCCTGCAATCTGAACTGAGGGCAGTTTTGAGGATTGGCTCCGCCTCGCGGCTTCGCAACCTGCTGTGGCTGCCCATTGTAGCGTGTGTGTAGCCCTAGGCATAAAGGTCATGCTGACTTGACGTCATCCCCACCTTCCTCCGAGTTTATCTCGGCAGTCTCGCTAGACACATGTAACTAACGACGAGGGTTGCGCTCGTTGCGGGACTTAACCCAACACCTCACGGCACGAGCTGACGACAGCCATGCAACACCTGTGCAAGCTCCCTTGCGGGTCGCTCCGCTTTCGCTTCGCTACCACTTGCATGTCAAGCCTAGGTAAGGTTCTTCGTGTTGCATCGAATTGAACCACACGCTCCGCTGCTTGTGCGGGCCCCCGTCAATTCCTTTGAGTTTTAACCTTGCGGCCGTAGTCCCCAGGCGGGATACTTAACGCGTTGGCTTCGGCACGGAGGGGGTCAATACCCCCCACACCTAGTATCCATCGTTTAGGGCGTGGACTACCAGGGTATCTAATCCTGTTTGCTCCCCACGCTTTCGCACTAGAGTGTCAGGTGCAGCCCAGAAAGTCGCTTTCGCCACTGGTGTTCCTCCCGATCTCTACGCATTCCACCACTACACCGGGAATTCCACTTTCCCCTGCTGACCTCAAGCTCCCCAGTTTTGAATGGCGTCTCCCAGTTAAGCCAGGAGATTTCACATCCAACTTAAGAAGCCACCTCGGTGCTCTTTACGCCCAGTAAATCCGAATAACGCTCGACACCTACGTATTACCGCGGCTGCTGGCACGTAGTTAGCCGTGTCTTATTCGCAGAGTACCGTCCCTTCTCGTCCTCTACAAAAGAAGTTTACGACCCGAAGGCCTTCATCCTTCACGCGGCGTTGCTGCATCAGGCTTTCGCCCATTGTGCAATATTCCCTGCTGCTGCCTCCCGTAGGAGTCTGGCCCGTGTGTCAGTGCCAGTGTGACTAATCGTCCTCTCAGACTAGTTACCCGTCATCGGCTTGGTAGGCCATTACCCCACCAACTACCTGATGGGCCGCAGGCCCCTCCTGAAGCGGAATCTTGCGAAACCTATCATTGACAAAATGGATCGCCAATCACACGGGGTATTAGCAGTCCTTTCGGACCGTTATCCCCCACTTCAGGGTAGGTCACCTACGTGTTACTCACCCGATCGCCACTAGGACTTCCCAAGTATTGCTACCCAAAAAGTCCCCGTTCGACTTGCATGCATGAGGCACGCCGCCAGCGTTCATCCTGAGCCAGGATCAAACTCTCCGTAAATTGTTCGCGATTGCTCGCGATCGTATAACGGGGTATAGAGCCATGCTCACACGAATCTCTACCACTCTTCAGTTGTTAAAGTGCTCTCCGCCTCTCGGCGGAATCCTTCAGTCCTGCTGCACAGATCATCCAGAGACAAAAACACCGCCGAGATGACTCTTCGGCGGCAAACAAGGAACCGCACATGTTGTCAGAAACAACCTATGACTTTCGTTCCCTGTTGCCTCCTTGGATTTCTGAAATTGTTAGATCGTTTCGCCGTATTGCGAACGAGATCACTATTCCGTACTGCGTAGAGTAATATATCATAGCGTTCCCACCTTGTCAAGTGGTTTGTGAAAAATACTCTCAGAATCTTTCAGTAACGATCAAAGCTCCATCGGTGGCATGACACACATAAACAGTCGGGTAAATGCCTATTTGCTCCTTGTACGTCGCCGCCAACTCGGCAGCCACCCAATCGGCCTGCTCCTGTTCCACCAGATTGACGGTACACCCGCCGAAACCGGCTCCCGTCATGCGCGCACCGTACACGCCGGGCAACAACTGTGCTGCAGCCACCATCACGTCGAGTTCACGGCAACTGACGTCGTAGTCATCGCGCAGGCTGGCATGCGACTGGTTGAGCAGCGCGCCCACGCCGCGCAGATCGCCGGCCTGTAACGCTTCCAGGCAGCGTTCGACACGCACATTCTCGCCGATAACGTGCCGGCAGCGGCTGCGCACCGGCTCGGGCAGGCTGGCCTGCTGCCGCCGGAACTGGTCCGGTGTAACGTCGCGCAGGCTGCTGACGCCGAGCCGCTCCGCACCCTCTGCACACTCGGCGCGCCGGGTGTTGTAATGTGAATCGACCAGTTCGCGCCGCTTCATCGTGTCGGCCACCAGAATCGCCACCCCGTCCGGGATCGGCACCGCGCAATACTCCAGCGAACGGCAGTCGATCAGCAGCGCGTGCCCGGCCTGGCCGAGCACGCAAATCATCTGGTCCATAATCCCGCAGTTGACGCCGACAAACTCCACTTCAGCGCGCTGCGTCAGCCGCGCCACTTCGACCGGCGCAATGCTCAGCCCCGACACGGCGGCATACGACAGCGCCGCAGCCACCTGCACCGCCGCCGAGGACGATAGGCCGGAACCGACCGGGACATCGCCCCAGACAACCGCATCCATGCCGCGCAGCCGGTGACCGGCCTGCTGCAGCATGACCGCCACACCGCGCAGGTAGTTGCTCCAGGCCGCCGCCCCTCCCGCGCGCGCAATGCCGTCGAGCGCAAACTCGTCGTCGCATCCGAAATTGAGCGAGTGCAGCGACACGCGCCCGTCGTCGCGCGGCCGCGCGGCAATCCACACCGCGCGGTCGATCGCCAGCGGCATGACAAAGCCATCATTGTAGTCGGTGTGCTCGCCAATCAGGTTGACGCGGCCCGGCGCGCGCGCAACCAGCGCGGGCTCCGCCTGGTAGCGGGAGCGAAACGCGGCGCGCAGCCGCTGTGCTGCATCGCCGACTTGACCCTCAGCTAGCGAATCGGGCATACATCCTCAGCTCTAATATTTGGGTTACCATAACCAAACCCTTTGAGAACATCAGCAACCCGCTGATCGGTGCGCGCGAAATCAGTCACTGCAGCGCATCCCGCGGCGATGCTGGCCTGAGTCGGATAGGCAGCCCAGAACCGGCGGACCACCTCGGCGTATACATGATCGGGCTGGCGTCTCGGCAATTCGTCGTGCGCCGCCTGCGCCCGGGGTCGGTCGCCGGTGAGCAGGTAGGCAACGCCGACGCGGAAACGCGCAAACGCCAGCAGGTCATCCCGTTCCGTCGGCACGCCGCGCCAGTCGCCGCTCGTCTTCAGGCGTGGATTCTGGATGACCTCCCAGTACAGGTCGATGGCCGCAGCGTAGCGTCCGGCAGCGAATTCCGTGTTCGCGTCCACAACCTTAAAATACAAAAGGTTCGATGCGTCAACGGTCGTCGCGAACAGGGTGAACTTGTCGCCGTTCCAGCGATACACGTCCGTACGGGCGCGCATGGTGCCGGCGCCCGCTGAGTTGATCAGTCCACCATACATGACCAGGTCCACCGTGCCGTGCCCGCTTTCGACGAAGCGGATCTCGGGTTCGGCCATGTTGGCAGGCTGGGTCAGTAACGACACCAGTCGCTCGCCATCCCAGCGAACGATGTTCACGTCTGCACCGCAGGTGTGTGCGCCGCAGAACCACGGAGTGTAAACCAATTCGGGTCGATCATCCCCCGTTAGATCGCGCACAGCGAGGATGTGCAGCGATTGGATTGCCACGTCTGACCCAGAACGGTTCGCGGCGCCCACCTGCTGGGCAAGACGATAGGTCGCCCCGGAACGCGCATAGATGAGGAGCATCGATAGGCAGCAATCCTCCGGCGACACGATGGCAACGACGATTTCCGCCCGACCGTCGCCGTCCAGATCGTCCACCACGACGTTCCGTGCTTCCGTCAAGTTCGGCTTCGGAATCTCCCAGTGCAGGGCGCCCCAGCTTCGCAGCAGGGCAAGCAGCGCGGACGAATCCGCGCCGTACATGTTCAGGTAATCCAGGATCGCCCCGGGAAAGCCGTCAAAGCGCGCCGGGCGCGCCGGCGGCGTCGCAACGGGCATTGCGGCGCGCGGCGTCACTGTCACGGTTGGCATACGCGTTGAGTTCGCGCTTAGCGACGGCGTGGCCGATGACGCGGGGGATAGCGTGTGGCTTGGAACCGGGACCGGCGTACGGCTGGGCGCGAGCGTCGGCGGCCCCATGGTCACAGGCGCCATCGCGGTGGGCGCACCGGACAGCCGACAACTGGCGCCTAATGCCGTGACCGACAGGATGGCCACAACGGTCCAGACAGCGATCGGAAGATGGTATGCAGAGGATAAAATCGCGCGCATCATTTCGCCCTAGTGCTGCGAATCGTTCTCCTCGATACGCGGCGAATAATGCAGCGCCTGCAGGCGCTTGTGCAACTCGTCCAGCCGTTCCGGCACGACCAGCGCGACCGTCGGCGAGATCACCTCGATGATGTAGGCGCTCAGTTCCGGGTGCTGCTGCAACTCGGTCAGCAGGTTGCGGTTGCGCGTGTGCAGGATGGCGGCGCGGCGCAGCGTGATCTCACCGTACTTCGTTGCCCACTCACGCAGCGTGTATTCGACGTTGCGCGGAAACGGCGGCCGCGCCACGCGCTTCAGGAACGCCAGGACCTGGTCGATGGTGGCGTTGCGCCGCAGCAGGCGCGTGATCGAGTCGCGCGTCAGGCGGTAGGTGCTCGTGCGGTCCCACTGCACCCGCTCCGCCGCGCGCTCGAGCTGGAAGCGCGCATAGAACGACGCGTCGCGCGGCACCAGTACCTCGAAATCGCCTTGCACGACGAACGACTGTTCCTTCGGCTCCGGCAGTTCCGCCGGGTTGAGGCCGAGCACGCACTCGCCAAACGGCGTGAGTTGGAACGCGCGCGCCTCGCCCGGCTTGCCGCCGAGCCGGACGATGCCGAGCCAGCGCAGCGGTCCCTCGAACAGGAACGTCAGTTGCGCGCCTTCAATGTGGTCCCACTGCGCGAAGCCGAGCAACAGCTTGTCGGTACGCGCGTCGCGGATATGCCAGCGGTCGTAATCGCCGTCGGGCCGCTGGAAGTCCGGCGCGAGCCGTTTGACCTCCGACACGAACGACGGCAGCGAGAGCCAGGCGCCGCGCGGGCAACGCGCCAGATAGTCGAGCGCGGTCGTGCGCGCCAGGCCGGGGTCATTGCGCCAGCCGGTCTCCTGCACCTTGAGCGACGGCACGTAGTGCAGCTCATTCCAGCTTCGCTCGCGCCGCCAGGCCTCGACCAGCGCCAGGCGCCGCTTCTCGCGCTTCAGACGCAGCCATGTCTTCGCATCGGGGCCGAGGCGCAGGCCGGTCGCGGTCACTCGCTTGATCAGCCGCGCGGAGCGCGCAATACGCAACAGGAACGACAGGCGCGGGGCGGCGGCAACGCCGCTCTCGCCAATTGAGTCGGGCACCGTCAATTGCGCGTGCAGCCGGTACAGGTCCGCCGGATTGAGGTCGGTGTGCGTGTCCAGCGGCGGCTCCTCGCGGACCACCCACGCCATGAGGATGAACAGATCCCACATGAGCGCGTCGTCATCATCCTGCGCGGCATCCGGCGTCGGCGCGTGCCGCACGGCGAAATCGCCGGCTTCGGCTTTCGGCAGGTACTGCATGATCACGTCGGGGACGAAGTAGATCTCGCCGCGCGACTCGCCAAGCATGTCGTACGCGTGATGAATCAGCCCCAGATACCAGAGCTTTTCGGTGATGTTAACCGGCGACAGCCACGGCTTGTCACGCGAGAGCGCCACCGGGCCAAACGGGCGGATCTCGCCGTAGTCGCGCAGCATCTGGAACGCCTTGATGCGCCCACCGTTCGCGATCACCCGCGACAGCGCAGCGCGCTCGACCTCGGACAATGACCGCCAGGCACGCTCAATCACTTCGGGGTTCGCCAGTTCTTCCGCAAGCGACGTCGCCCACTGGTCGCGCGCGCCGCCTTCCGGCAGCACAATGCCGTTGAGCGACGCGATGCCGCGCAACAAAGCGGGCGGTTGCTCCAGCAGGGCTTCGCGAAGGGATTTCATTGGCGGTAATTATAGCATTGGGAGGAGAGTAATTGTTTACCGCGTCTGCAGACGGGTATTCATTAGCATTGTCGCGTGTCCAGCCCAGGCAGCCACGCGATGGTCACATGCACGATACTTCTGGCACGACCCGTATTTAACTCGCAATTGAGAGCTTGCAGGAGTACCTGCACCCCTCATCCCCTGGCCCCTTCTCTCCCGCGGCGCGGGGAGGCCTGCCCTGCGCCGCACGGCGAAGCCGTGCCAACGCGCCGCAGGCGCGGGCACAGGGGTGGCGGGGGTGAGGTTGATGTATTTGAACGAGTCTGCCCGTGGCGTCATCCCACGCGGTCGAGCGGGCCAAGCCATCGATCAACGCCCATGCGGAGTACGGCTGGTTAGACACTCATGACAACTACCCGGTAAACAAGTACGCAGGAGATATGCAGATCCCTATGGCGTACAGAGGTTTCAACAAACTTGACGCGCACGATCATCGGTAGTATCTTAGTAGTATGAAAGTCAAGACATCAATCACACTATCTGAAGCCACACTGCGCGTCGTCGACCGCCAAGCTCATCGGGCCCGCACAAGCCGCTCGGATCTGATCGAGACGGCTGTGCGTGCGTATCTCGTGCAGTTGGCGCGCGCCGAACAGAATGCAAAAGATCTGGCTATTCTGAACCAGCACGCCGATCGGTTGAACGCCGAAGCAGAAGAGGTGCTGGCTTTCCAGGCGTCCGTATGAAACGCGGCGAGTTCTATCGGGTGTCGCGCGCCACAGACAGCGACCCCAAACGCCAGCGCGTTTTCGTCGTCGTGAGCCGCCAAGTGCTGATCGACTCGCGTTACTCGACGGTCATTTGCGCGCCGGTATACACATCTTACGATGGGCTATCCACGCAGATCCCGGTCGGCCCAGACGAGGGATTGAAACACGACAGCAGTATACACTGTGATGAACTGGTGAGCATCCTCAAATCGGCCCTTACCAATTACGTCGGCCAATTGGCACCCGCAAAGCTCAACGCCCTCAATCAGGCGCTTGCCATCGCGGTCGATATTCCTCTGCCAGAGCACAGATAGCTGAACGTACCCCCGCAAGCAAGCTCGAACGTCTGTGTTTGGGATTTGGAGGTTGGGACTTGGGATTTGCTTTACAGCACGCTCACCGGATCCACGTCCACGTGCCAGCCGACCGGCAGGTTGAACGCGCGCAGCAGCGCGTGCGGATTGGCGCCTTTGACGATCACCTGCCAGCGAAACATGCCGCGCAGCTTGTGGTTGAAGCAGGGCGCGGGGCCGATGATTTCCAGGCCGGCCAGCCCAAGTTGGCGCACGCGCTGGGATAGGTTGCGGTGCAGCGATTCGGCCTCGGACTGTACGCGCGCGTCCGGCGCGCCCGCAAAGATCAGCCGGATCAGGCGGCTGAACGGCGGGTAGTGCAGGCGGCGGCGAAACTCGATCTCCGCCTCGTAGAACGCCGCGTAGTCGTGCCGCGCGGCAGCGGTGATGACGGGGTAGCCGGGCATGTACGTTTGCAGGATCGCGCGGCCCGACAGGCGGCTGCGTCCGGCGCGCCCGGCCACCTGGGTCAGCAACTGGAACGTGCGCTCGCCGGCGCGGAAGTCCGGCAGGTTCAAACCGGTATCGGCCGAGACCGCGCCGACCAGCGTCACGAGCGGCAGGTCGAGTCCCTTGGCGATCATCTGCGTGCCGATCAGCACATCAGCTTCGTGCGAGGCGAAGCGTCGCAGCAGTTCATCGTGCGCGCCGCGCGCGCCGGTCACGTCGCGATCCCAGCGCAGCGTGCGCGCCGTGGGGAACAACTGCGAGACGACTTCCTCCACCTTCTGCGTGCCGGCGCCGAACTGCCGGATACGCTTGCTGCCGCAGGCCGGACACAACGCGGGCATGCCGTAACGCCGCCCGCAATGGTGACAGATCAGTTCGGACTCGTCGGAATGGTACGTCAGGGCGTTGTCACACCTGCGGCACTTGAGCACATGGCCGCAGTCGCGGCACATCACGAACGTCGCCGCGCCGCGCCGGTTGAGGAACAGGATCGCCTGCTGGCGCGCTTCGAGCGTCTCGCTCAGCGCATCGCGCAAGGCGCGCGAAAAGATGCTCGTGTTGCCCGCCTTCAACTCGGCGCGCATATCCACAATGTCCACGTGCGGCAGTTCCAGATTGACGATCAGCGGCTGCCGGTTGATCGCCGCCGCCTGCGGGCCTGCGCCCGGCAGGCGCGTCTCGATGCGCTGGGGGAGCGTGAGCAGGCGGTACGCGCCCTGGCGCGCCTGAAACATCGACTCCAGCGACGGCGTGGCGCTGCCGAGGATTACCGTCGCGCCGCACAGCGCGGCGTACTGGCGCGCCGTTTCGCGCGCGTGGTAATGCGGGGCGCGGTCCTGCTTGTAACTACCCTCGTGCTCCTCGTCGAGGACGATCAGGCCGAGGCGCGGCAGCGGCGCAAAGACGGCCGAGCGCGGCCCAACGACCACATCGATCGCGCCCGCGCGCATGCGCCGCCACTGGTCGTAGCGCTCGCCGAGGCCAAGCTGGCTGTGCGCGATCGTCACGCGGCTGCCGAAGCGGGCGGCGAAGCGCCGGATGGTCTGCGGCGTCAGCGCGATCTCCGGCACCAGCACAATCGCCTGCCGGCTGCGCGCGATCGTTTCCGCGACCGCGCGCAGGTAGATCTCGGTCTTGCCGCTGCCAGTCACGCCGTGCAATAGGAATGTCGTCGACGCCGGTTCTGCGCCATCGAGCGCGGGCCGGATGGCGTCCCAGACCGTCTGCTGGTCCGGCGTCAGGTCAGGCGCCGCCGCAGGCTCGACGATCATGCCGCGCAGCGGGTCGCGGAACGTCTCGCGCTGGTCAACACGGATATAGTTGGCGCGCTCCAGGGTGGCCAATGTGTCCTGCGGGGCGTGCGTCGCATCGCGCACTTCGCGCACCGTCTTGACCGCCGACAGGCCGCCCTGCGCGACCAGGTACTGCAGGACCGCTTTCTGCCGATCACCCTTTACCGCCTGTAATAGTTCCGGCGTCGGCTCGGCGATCAGGCGCACGGTGCGCTCGGTCTGCGCGCGGGCGCGTGGCGGCAACAACACCGACTGCTTGGACGCCAGCCCTTTGCGCACGAGCGAGTCAATAGCGCGCAGCGTCTCCGTCTTGGACGCGCCCTTCACCAGATCGTCGAGCGGCGCCTGCCGGTCGCGTTGCAACCGTTCCAGCAGCGCCTGCTGTGCCGCATTGTCGCCCGCCACACCGTCCGGCGCATTCGGGTTTAGCACGATCAGCGTCTGCACCTCCGATTCCAACCCCGGCGGGAACATCTGCAGCACACAGTCGATCAGCGGCGCGAAGTAGGTGTCGCTCATCCACTGCGCCAGCGCGACCTGCGCGGCGGAGAGCACCGGCAGCGGATCGACCAGGTCGAAGACGTCCTTGACCTTCTCGACCGCCGTCTGCGCCGAAAGCGCCACGACGATGCCCTGCAGCTTGCGCGGGCCAAACGGCACGGTGACGAGGTGGCCGGGCTGCAAGCGGCCTTCGAGCGCCGGCGGGATGCTATAGGTGAACGTCTGCGCGAGCGCGGCAAAGCCCTCGGTGCGCTCGACGAACGGCACGCGACGACGGCTCAGCGGGGCATTGACGACAATCTCGGCAAACATCGGTGCGCGCCGGCGCTCAGGCGACCATCGCCGCGCTGAGGTAGCCCACGGTGTAATTACCGGGCTCGGTGCGGCCGGTTACATCGCCGGATGTCGTGTGGTGCAGGACCTGCGCGCGCGCGGCCCCGAGTGCCTGCGCGGCCGCCGCCATGGTCAGCACCGGCGCGCGCCCGCAGACGGTATAGGCCGGGTCGAGCAGCACGGCGGCCATCGACAGCAGATCGAACGTCTCGATCGCGCGTAGCACGTTCGCGTCATACTGCTGGACGTCGGTGTAGTTGTCCATGTGGTTCATATCGCTGCTGGCGACCAGCAGTATGCGTTTGCCGCGCGAGACGTCCGCGATGGCGCGGCCCAGTGCGGCGCAGGCGTCGAGCGTGTCGGCGTTCATCAGGAGCGGCACGAAGCGGAAGTCGCCCAGCATGTGCTGTAGAAACGGCAATTGAATCTCGATCGAGTGCTCGCGGTCGCCGCGCACGCGCCGCATCGGCAGCAGGCGCTCCAACGCCGCAATCCACTCCGTGTCCAGTGGCACCGTGCCGAGCGGCGTTTCGTAGGCGCTCTCGGCGGAGATGGCGAAGTCGCCAACCCAGGCGAAATGACTCGGCCCGGCGACGACCACCGTATCGTATGCGCGCCCGGCCAGTTGGCGGTAGCTGTGCGCCGCCGTGGGACCGGAGTAGGCGTAACCGGCATGCGGCGCGATGAGGGCGCGCAGGTCGCCAGACAAGGTTTGGGGCGGGACGGCCAACATGAATTCGTCGAGTGTCGCGCGCAGCGCGCGCGCCGTGCCGGGGTACCATGTTCCGGCAATGGGGGAATGCCGGATTGCTGCATGCGCAACCATGACACACGCTCCTTTGTGCGCAGCGCGCCGGGCCGGCACGCTCAGCGAGGCGCGAGCCGGTTCAGGGCGGTCTCGGCGCGGGTGCGCAAATCGTCGTCGTGCGCCAGGTCGTAAGCGCGCTGGTAAGCAGCGCGGGCGTCGGCGCTCCGCGTCAGTTGCTCGTAGCACAGGCCGAGATTGAACTGCGCCGACGCGTCGGACGGATCGCCGCGCACCGACGCCTCGAACGAGCGCGCCGCCCCCGCCAAATCGTTGCGGCCAATCGCAATCAGGCCCAGATAGTAGTGCGCGTCGGCCAGCGCGGGATCGCGCTCCAGCGCTTGCTGGAACTGCAACGCGGCCTCATCGGTGCGGTCGTCCCAGTAATACGTTTCCCCGCGCGCAAAGTAGGTTCCAGCCGACTCGGCATTCACCCGGATGGCCATGAAGGTCGCCACAGCGAGCCCGAGGGCGAAGAGCAGCGCCAGCAGCCATGCGCGCAGCGGCGAGTCGTCCTTGGCGTAGAGTTGCGGGCGGTCAAGCAGCATGCCGCCATAGCGCGGCGAGAGAATGGCGCCGAGCACCAGCCCGCCGAAAAGGCCGCCGAGGTGCGCGAAGTTATCGATGCCACGCGTGCTGAAACCGAAGAACAGGTTGATGGCCGCGATCATCGCGACATTGATCATCATCCGGCGCGCCGCTTCGCCAAAGACCTTGCGGTGCAGGAAGAAGAACATGCCGATGGCGCCGACCAAGCCGAATATAGCGCCCGACGCGCCGGCCGACGTCGCGCGCGGGTTGAACCAGTAACTGGACAGGCTGCCACACAGGCCGGCCAGCACGTACAGTGTCAGATAACGCCGCCAGCCGAGCAGCGGCTCCAGGAGTGCGCCCAGGTTGTACAGCGAATACGAGTTGACCGCCAGATGGATGAAGCCGATGTGCAGGAACATAGCGGACAGCAGCCGCCAGACCTGTCCATCGTTGATGAGGACGTTGACTTTGGCGCCAAAGCGCACCAGGTTGGCCGTATTCGCGGAGCCGCCGGTCAGCTCCATCAGACCCCAGATGGCGACGTTGATCGCCAGGATCGCGTACGTGACCACCGCCTGCCGCGAGGCCAGGCGCGTGTTGACGGCGCCGCTCTGCCGCATCGGCGAGCATTCCGGGCAACGGATGCCGACCGGGTGCCGCACCTGGCACTCCGCGCAGATCGGCCGGTCGCAGCGGGCGCAGCGCAGCAGCGTCTCGCGCTCGGGGTGGCGGTAGCAGTACAGCGGGCCGGGCGTTGCCGGCGCGTCGGGGGGCGTGCTCATGGGTGGAACGGCGCGCTCACAGCCGCACGACGCGCGGCTTGACGCGGCATTTCTCCGCGCTGATGATCGACGCGATGGCGTACGCTGTCTCTTTCAGGTTGCACTCGCGGTTCACCACCACATAGTCGAATTCGGTGATGCGCTTCAACTCCTCGCGGGCGGTCGCCACGCGAATCTTCAGGTTCTCGGGCGACTCGGTCTTGCGCTCCAGCAGTCGCTTCACCAGCGCATCCTCGGACTCGGCGGTCAGGAAGATGAAGACCGCCTCGGGCATAATTCGCCGCATGGTCGCCGCGCCCTGCACGTCGATGCGCATGAGCACGTCCCTGCCGCTGGACAGCGCCTCGCGCACCTGCTGCTTGGGGATGCCCTTGTACTGCCCGTAGACGACGGCATACTCGAGCAGTTCGCCCTGCTCGATCAAGTGCGCAAAATCGCCCACGCCCATGAAGAAGTAGTCCACGCCGTCCACTTCGTGGTCGCGCTTGGGGCGCGTCGTCGCCGTGACGACGAAGTGAAACGGGTAGCCGATTTCCTTCATTTTCTTCAGGGTGGCATCTTTGCCCACGCCGGAGGGTCCCGAAATCACGATCACCAGCGGCGATTCCACCCGCCGGTACGGATCGAGATCGGCCGGCAACACGCCAGCCCCGGAATCAGTGCTCACGTTGGGCCTCCTCGGCCGCGGGCGCATTGGCAAGCTCGGCAGCACCCAAGTCAATCTGCGCGCCGCCGGCGCGCAGCAAGGCGATGCGCCGCAAGATGATCTGCGGCTGGAACGCGGCCAGCACGATATGCCCGCTGTCCAGCACGATGACGCACTTGGCCTTGCGGCCGTACGTCAGGTTGATGATGCGCGACTCTTTGGTCGCCTCGCGAATCAGGCGCTTGAGCGGCGCGGAGTCAGGGCTGGCCACGACCAGCACGCGATGCACCGCGATGTTGCCGCCGTAACCCACGTGCACGAACTCGGTATGCATAGAGGCCTCGGCTTCAGCGCCGGCGCGAACCTGGTTTATAATCGGATGGCATCATACGTCAGGAGTCTGCATGCCCACCTACGAATACCGCTGCGCGCAATGCCGGCGGCGCAACGCCTACACAGTGCGCGGCTTCAACCCGCCGGAGGCGCCGGCCTGCCCGCACTGCGGCGCGACCGACCAGAAGCGACTGCTCACGCGCGTGGCCGTGCTGCGCTCCGAGGCATCGCGCCTCGATGCGCTGGCCGATCCGACCGGCCTCGCCAACTTCGACGAGGACGATCCGCGCAGCGTGGCGCGCATGATGCGCCACATGGGCGACGAGGCCGGCGAGGAGATGCCGCCCGAATTCGGCGAGATGGTCGACCGGCTCGAAGCGGGCGAAAGCCCGGAGTCGATCGAGTCGTCCATGGGCGACCAACTCGACGGCGCGCTCGGCGGCGACCTGCCCGCCTAGAGCATCTTGCAGAAACATCGGGCACGCCATGCGGTTCGCCGGGTAGGGGCAGGTCTTTGACCTGCCCAGCGGACAGGCCAAAGGCCTGTCCCTACATGCGTCGTGCAGCACCATATCGGATCATTCCGCAAACCGCTATAGCGACACGACCCTATACGCGCTCGGCCTTCTCCACGTTCAGCACGAAGATCGTCGCGCCGCCCACCTCCACTTCGACCGGGTTGGGCATGTACAGCTCGCCCGGCTCCATGACCGGCGGCAGCGGGTTGACGTACTGCGTGCGGCGATGGCAATTATCGCGGATCAGGTCGATCACGCGGGTCAGCTTGTCATCCTCGACGCCGATGAGGATCGTCACATTGCCGGCGCGCAGGAAGCCGCCCGTCGTGCTGATCTTCGTGGACTGGAAGCCGGCCTTCTTCAGGGCCTCGGTCAGGTCGTGCTCGTCGTCGCCATTCACAATGCTGACAACCAGTTTCATGCGTCCTCCTTGAGGGACGAGAACCGCTCGCGCGCAGCGAGCAGCGCCGTCATGTGCCGCTGCAGCTCCGCCTGCACCGCATCCGGCCCGGCCGCCGCGTCGATCACGACCCAGCGCTCCGGCGCCTGCGCCGCCATCTCCAGATACCCGCGCCGCACCCGCTCGTGGAACTCCAGTGCCTGCCCGTCAAGTCGATCCAGTTGTTGATCGGCGTGCTGTTTGCGCTGCAACCCCACCCGCACGTCGAGATCAAAATAGAACGTGTGGTCCGGCGTCAGACCGCTCGTGGCGAATTGCGTGACGGCGCGCAGCGCAGCGAGATCCAGCCCGCGCGCATACCCCTGATAGGCCAGCGACGAGTCGGCGAAGCGGTCGCACAGCACGATCGCACCGGCGGCCAGGTGCGGCCGCACGAACTGGGCAACCAACTGCGCCCGCGACGCCGAAAAGAGCAGGAATTCGGTGACGGCGCTCATCTCCGCGTGCTCCGGCGAGAGGATGATGTGGCGCACCATCTCGCCGATCGGCGTGCCGCCCGGCTCGCGCGTCAGCACGACGGGCACGCCGCGCGCGGTCAACTCCGCGTGCAGGCGGCGAATCTGGGTGGTCTTGCCGCTGCCTTCCGGCCCCTCAAACGTAATGAACACGCCGCCTAGCCGTTGTTGTGGAAGATGCGCACGCCGCGCCGCGGGTCCTTGCCGTGGCTGCGCGATAGCAGGTTGGCCTCGCGCGCCATTTCATGCTGCATGCGGCGCACCACCGGCCCCTGCGGCGCGAGCTCCACGGAGCCGCGGCGGCCGGCCAGTATCTCGTTGATGGCCGCGCGTGTTTCAGCCTCCGCTTCGTCGTCGGGCGACGCTTGCTCGCGCCGCTCGACGCCGAAGATTTCCGCCAGGCAGCTTTCAATCTGCAGCGGGCTGTTGGCGCGCAGGACGTAGATCGGCACGCCGCGCCGCTCGGCCTCGGCGATGCGCTGCGGCCGTTTGCGGTAATAGTTCTTGAGCGTCAGCACCACATCGGCGTCGTCAAGCTCGGTCGTGGTCAGCACGGGCACCTGCAAACGCCGCGCGGCCTGCTGCATGCGTGACTGGCTGACGCCATACGGGTAAGCGCGTAGCGTGCGCACCGGCTGCAGCGCCGCGGCGGGCGCGCGTGCTTCAAACACGGGCGACGGATGCGCGACGGGCAACGGGCGCTCGGCATGGTCGGCGTGCGCCGCGCGCGCCTGCGGCGCGGGAGCGGGCGGCGGCGCATTCTCGATGCGAATCTGCCCGTCGGCGTCGCGGAAGCGCAGTTCCGGCGGTATCTGCCGGCCGCGCAGCAGCATGTCCACCGCCTTCATCACGTCGTGGTGCACGGCGAAGTGGTCGCGATCCTGAATCTCGACAATCACCTCGAACGTCGGCGGCGCCTTGCGTTCAAGAATCGACTTTTGCGTGCCGCGGCGGCGCGCTTCCTCGTCGGAGAGTGTCACGCTCTGGATGCCGCCGATCAGGTCGGCCAGCGTCGGGTTCATCATCAGATTGTCGAGCGAGTTGCCGTGCGCCGTGCCGATCAACTGCACGCCGCGCTCGGCAATCGTGCGGGCGGCCTCGGCTTCGAGCTCGCGGCCGATCTCGTCGATGACGATGACCTGCGGCATGTGGTTCTCGACCGCCTCGATCATCACCTCGTGCTGCAGGGCGGGCGTGGCCACCTGCATGCGGCGCGCGCGGCCGATCGCCGGGTGCGGGATGTCGCCATCGCCGCCGATCTCGTTGGAGGTGTCCACGATCACGACACGCTTGCTGTTGCCGAGCACCCGCGCGGCTTCGCGCAGGACCGTGGTCTTGCCGACGCCCGGCCGGCCCAGCAGCAGCACGCTCTTACCCTCTTCGATGATGTCCTGCATGATCTCGAGCGTGCCGTACACAGCGCGGCCGACGCGGCAGGTCAGCCCGACAACACGCCCCTTGCGGTTGCGAATCGCAGAGATGCGGTGCAGCGTGCGCTCGATCCCGGCGCGGTTGTCGTCGCCGAAGTCGCCGATGCGGCCGGTGAGATACTCCAGCTCGGCCGACGTCACCTCATGCTCGCTCAGGTCGATCTCGCGACCGACGTAGCGCGCCTCCGGGCGGCGCCCCAGATCGAGCACCACTTCAAGGAGCCGGTCGAACTTGTCTTCCTTGCGCAGCGCGTCGATGATGTACGGCGGCAGGACCGCCAGCAGCAGTTCCAGATCGTCTGTGGTTTGATATTGCATAGAAGTTTCAGCGGGCCAGCGGAGCGCGTTCGGCCGGCGCGGACGCCGACGTGCGCGGCGTGTGCCGCCAGATGCCCGTCGGGCGCACCTCGATGCCCTCAATGACGGGCAGCGGCTTCAGCACCGCCTTCTTGACCATGACGGTGGTGTGTTTCACCATCATCATCTCGGATTCAAAATCGGCAAAACCGGCGCGGCGAATCGCGCCCTGCAGTTCGCTCTGGTATTCGCGCACGCTCAGGTACGCCGCCTGCGCACCGGCGGGCGCGAGCGCGAGCGCGTCGCGCACCAGTTCGTCGGCGCGGTCAAGCGCCGCCGGGTTGATCATCAACTGCAGCCAGCAACGCTGCTGGCCGCGAATGACCCGCAGCGAGGCGCTGATCTCGTCCGCCTGCGCAACGACGTAGCGCCGGTCGATGCCGTAGCCGAAGCTCTCGCGGTATGGCGCCAGCGCGTCGGCGCGCGGCAGATTCTCGGCTTGCTGCACCAGCTTCGGCGTAACGGCGGCATACAACTGCCCGACCGCCCAGGCGTCGCGCGAGCGCTGCGGCCGCCACACTGACGCGGCACGCGGCGGATCGGCGGGCATTCCCTCACGGGCGAAGACCCGCTCGCGGGCATAGGCGCTGAACCCCAACTGCCAGAACAGATCCAGCTCCGACGCGCCGTCGAGCACGCGGGCATACAGGCGCTGGCAGCCGCCCTCGCCCAGCCGCACCGTTAGCGCGGACATCAGGCGGTGCCAGATATGCTGGCCATTCGCCTCCGCATCGGCGCGGTCGATGGCGGGCGCGCAGAACAGGATATCGGCTTCCGGCTGGCTGTGCCGCTCGCGGTACTGCACGAAACCGGCAACGGGCGCGCCATTGAGCGACTCGCGCATGACCAGCGTGCGCGCGCCGTGCCGCCCCAGCGGCATGAACGTCATGACGGCAGAGGCCAGCGAATTTTGCGGCCAGAGCAGGGCGCGGCGCAGGTCCAGAGTGGTTCCGCTGGACTGCAACTGCGAAACCAGCGCCGCATCCTGCAAACTGAAGCTGCGTATCATGGGATCGCCGGGTAACAAAAACGGCCAGCCGGCCAGCGACCTGCCGGCCGTCTGGCCGCAATGGCGCGCTCGCTGCGCCTAAAACCCCACCAGGCGGCTCAGCCAGTCGCGCCGCTGCTCGACCTGCCGCAGCCGGAGCTCCAAATGCGCGCGCTGCTCGGCCTGCTGGCGCTTCAACTCGTTCAGTTCCTGCTCGAGCTTCATCATCCGCTCGCGGAGCTTGGCGTTCTCCTCTTTCAGGCTGAAGTTATCCTGAATCACGACGCCCATCAGATTGCGGTTGGCCTGTTGGCTGTTCAGAATCGCTTCCTGGCCGGCCGCAAACCCGGTCAGCACCTCGCGCAGGACCATGGAGCCGGTCCCGCTATCGGGGTCGCCCGGGTGAATGACGACGGCCGAGCCGGGCGCCGGCTGAACCGGGTCCGGCGTTGCGGCTGCGTTATGTGTGTCTGGCGCCAAATGGCTCGTCACCTCATCCATGGATTTGCCCTGACCGAGCAAGTCGCGGACAGTCCGCAAGCGCCGCAGGTCGTCGGCCGTGTAACGATAATAGCTGGAGCCGGCCGCCGACACCGAAAGCTGTGCGGCAAACTCTCGTGTCCAGTGTCGCAGCACGTCGGGCGTAACCTGCAACTGTGCGGCGACATCGTCGGCGTTATAGAATGTGGAATCCATCGCCCTTAGCGGTCATCCATAACGCGAAATGTGCCATCCACAGTCTTGTCGTCATGGCTATCGTCCGGCGGCGCATAGCCGTGCGCCCCGCTCTGGTAAAAGCGCACCAGTTCCGGCGGGCATAACGCGATGAATGCGCGCACGCCGAGCACAATCGCCAACAGGTCGTCCAACTGCCCGAACAACGGGATCACATCCGGCACCAGATCAACCGGCGACAGCACGTAAAGGAGCACGCCGGCCGGCAGCAGCTTCGCCAGCAGCGGCACGCGCGAATCGACCAGCAGCCGCCAGGCCAGGCTTGCGTTGCGGATCAACTCCTGCAGCAGGCCGGCACGATCGGGCGTATTATTCGTGGTTGGGCTATTCATGGCGTCTCTTACTGTCAATACGGTGTCCTTTGGGTATTATATGGGACAAAAATATTTTTGGCAATACCCTTTGCGCGTGCCCGAGATTTGTGCCCGGTTGGCATCACAGATTGACAGCACGGGCGTTTACCCGTACGCTAGCCCTGCACTCGTGGCAACTTTCCCTGTGCGGAGGAAATTATGACGGCACCGGCGGTGCATTCGGTCATGGACAGATACCGCGGTTTCGCGGTCGTCAGCTCGCTGGGCTTTGCCTGCCTCTACGCGGAGCTCGCCGCGTTCATGCACGCAACGAACCGCGTCCGCCCGGACGGGGAGGCGTGGCTCCTGGCCGGCGCGATCTTCGTCGTAGCCGCCGCCGGGCACCTGGCGTCTTTCGCACCCGCGCGTGAGTTTACCATCCCCGATGCCATGCGTCAGGCGTCGCTGGTGCTGCCGGAACTCACGAGCCAGCTGGGGAAAGGAGTCGGCGTGGTGCTGGTCACCGGCGTGCTGTGCGGCGCCATCACCCTCTACCTCGCGGGTTTTGACGCAACCCCGGCCTACTCGATTCTCAACAACACCTATGTCTTTGTGGCGGCCGGCGGCGTGTTGTTGCACTGCGCGGTGACATACGTCCGGTACGGCGCGCTCCTGTACGCTGTCAAGCAAGATTCGTATGTCAAGGTCATCGCCGCGTCGGGACTGTTGGCCCTGATTATCCTTGGCGCGTTCGCTTTCATGATCTCGCTCGACATCGCCTGGCTCGGCGCCGCGCCGGCGGCGCTGCACGGTTTGTACGGGCTTCACGTCTATGGACGCGACCTGTTCTTCTTCACGCTGGTCGTGGGCATTTATGGCTGGCATCTGCGCTGGATGTCCGACCATTAGCAGCAGCCCGCGCGCACAACAGGGGACTCACCGCAAAGCACGCAGAGCGCGCGGAGACGAAAGCAGGCCTTGTCTTTGCGCTCTTGGCGCGCTTTGCGGTTTGCGTGATGAGCAGTTCAGGCAGCCGCGGGCAGGTTGTCCATTCGCGTTATTCGCGGATTGTAATTGTTTACCACGTCTGCGGACGGGTATTCATTGCATATCTGGCCAAGACAACCACGCGATAGCCGCATGCACGATGTTTCTGGCACGGCCCGTATTGAACTCTCAATTAACAGCTTACCTGCAGTGCCTCGCCCCCTCATCCCCTGGCCCCTTCTCCCCCGCGTTGCGGGGGAGAAGGGGAATCGTTCTTGGGGAGGTGCGCGGCGGCTGCGCCGCCGCGCACCTCCCCTTTGTTTTTCGCCCCTCCCCGCGAAAGCGGGGAGGGGTCGGGGGTGGGGTTGATGTATGTGAGCGAGTCTGCCTGTGGCGTCATCCCATGCGGTTGAGCGGGTCAACCAATCGATCAACGCCCATGCTGAGTACTG